>JBJKQZ010000090.1:0-4033 GCA_046704865.1 Terriglobia bacterium | reverse complement strand
GCCTTGCCGTCCGGCGCGTAATAGGCTGGCTGGCCGGAAGGGTCGCGGAACAATAAAGCCTGATACTTATGTCCGCCGTTATCATATTCCGCCGCCAGGATTTTGCCGTAGCCGGCAAACTGCCCGTTCAAATATTTCTTCTGAACGATAACTTCAAAGTGGTCGCCGTTCTGGGTGTCTGTATTAAAGTCGAAGTCCCAGGCAAAAATGTCAGCGAATTTGAGGGTGAGTTGGTCTTGCTCGCCCTGATCTTCAATTGCGTTGAAGAGTGAATTGTGCACAGTTCCCGAAACCGCGGCTACCTTGGTTTTAAAAGGAATTTCTTTGACGCTGGCGTCGAAACCGGGCGACTGATTTTTGATCCAGAGCATATGTTCCGGATCGATCTCGTAACCAATTTCTCTTAAAGCTCCCTCCTCAGAGGTGACCATCGTGACCTGGTTGTCGGCCCGCACCATTGCCAGATTATAAGTGGGGCGCGTGTCCTGCACGATCTTCTGAATCGTGTTGTTTGCAATTCCCTCGGCAGACAAGAAATCACTGAAGGTGGTTCTGGGAGGAAGCTTCTTGACCGACCGCAACTCACGCTTTGCTCCGATAACTTTTGCATCCTTTACACCGAGGATTTCGTGTTCCGTCAGTTCGTTTTCAGCAATATTCCGCTGATGGATGATGGATGCAAGGACTGAGCTTTCAATAGCAATGACCGCTGCTGCAATAATCAGAAGCCGCTTGCGCCATCTTTTGAGAAGCTGGCCTTTTACGGGTGGGTTGGAGAGCGGTTTTGTTTCGGCCATATTGCCCGAATTTACCACAGGAGTACTTAATATCAACCCTTTTTTGCAGTCTGGCCATATTTAGGGAGGCTAGGCAGACTGCTGAATCCCGGACCGTTGTAAAGAGGTATGGTAAGATGTGCTGTGTTTTGTGTGGAATAGCCAGACGTGTCGAATGGCGGCTCACAAAGGAGCATTTCCATGCAGTCCATTCCGACTTATCAATCACCGTCCATTCGGTCTGCTCATCTGACTGGTTTTGTACTTGCGGGTGGAGCCAGCAGGCGCATGGGACTTCCCAAGCCTGCTCTCCGGATTGACGGAGAATCGATGCTGGAACGCCAAATTCGGCGGCTTCAGTCTTTGGCCCGCAGGGTCGTGGTTATTGGCGGACCCCCAGCTTACCTGGATAACTTTAACGTCCCAGTCATTCCGGATGCGGTTGCGGGGCGCGGTCCTCTGGCAGGAATTTACACTGCGCTCCTGGAGACACGAACGGACTTGAACCTGGTTCTGGGATGTGACCTGCCTTTTGTCAGCCACGGATTGCTGGGTTTCCTGGCGGCTCGCGCGCTGGCCACCCGAAGCGACGTGACCGTCCCCGTTTCCCGTGCCGGACGCTTCGAGACGCTCTGCACCGTCTACCACAGGCGCTCTCTTTATGCCATCAGGACGAGCCTGGGGCAGGGCGAAAACAAGCCCAGGGCTATTTTCAGGAAGGTTCGGTGTGATGCAATCCCGTGGCGAGAGATGGCTGACGCCGGAATCCAGCCATCGGTTTTTGAAAACATGAACTCACCCGAAGACTACGAATACGCCAGAAAAAGGTTTGAGGCGTCAAGGGCAACCTCTGCATAATGGATTTGAAATCAGGGAAAGGGTGCTTCGGGTTTAAACTGAAAGAAGCAGAAGTGGCGCATAGGGCAGCAAATCGATGCCGGACATTATGAAAAGTGAAGCCAACGGACAGCCGTACATCCAGTTCCTGAACGTCTACAAGGCGTTCGGAGAACTCCCAGTGCTGGTTGACGTCAGTTTCGAAGTGAAGCGTGGAGAGATGGTGGTTGTCCTTGGGCGCAGCGGTGTGGGCAAAAGCGTCACGCTCAAACACATCCTGGGTTTTCTGCAACCCGACGAAGGCAAAGTGCTTGTTGCGGGACGGAACGTCTCTGAAATGGCGGAGGAGGAACTGTTTGAGGTGCGGCGCGCCGTCACCATGGTGTTTCAATCCGGAGCGCTGTTCGATTCCCTTACCGCGGGTGAAAATGTGGCGTACCCGCTGCGGGAGCGCGAAGCCCGGGGTGAACACCTGGATGAAGACATGATCCAGGCGCGGGTGGGCGAACTTTTATCACTGGTTGACTTGCAGGAAGTGCGCGACCTGATGCCCTCTGATCTGAGCACGGGGATGAAGCGCGCCGTTGCCATTGCACGTTCGCTGGCGGCTGATCCGGAGGCCATCCTTTATGATGAGCCGACCACAATGGTGGATCCGCTGATGGCCCAGACGATTGGAGACTTGATTCTGAAACTCAAGAAGCAGACCGGACTTACGTCTGTGGTGGTAACCCATGACATGAAGCTGGCCCGCAAGCTGGCTGACCGTGTAGTTTTCCTGGTAGATGGGGGGGTGGGCTACTTTGGCCCGATGAGCCAACTGGACGATTCACACGAGAACGTTAGTCAGGATTATATTCGCCTGGATGAAGTTTCGCTCCTGCCTGAAAATCCCGCATAACCCGCGGCTCTAAACCTTTAGAGGATCCTTCGGATGACAAGTCCGAAACTATTCGATTTGGCAGACCCGCACGAAGCTGTTCTGGTAAGGGCAATTGAGGCCGGGAACGCCTGGCTGTTCCACCACTACCCAGTTGACTCCAAACTGCTGCTTTAATCGCTCAAAATCCTTCACAGTAAAATGCTTCCAACCCTTGAGTGCGGTGACCTGCTTCAACCAGACATTGGCGATGTTGGGAAACAGGCTGACAACTCCGGGGTCCTTTACCACATCGGCCATTCGGCTGCGCTCAGCAAAAGCGCGAAAACCGTGAAAGTCATCTCCCGGGAGTTTCATAAAGTGCGGGTCGAGAGCAAAGTAGGCGTCCCTGGGCGTGTTGTGACGAACCCAAAGGAAAGCCTGTACCCATTCATTCGGGTCCTTAACGCCCGGCCACTCGATATGGGGGCTGCTGGGATAAAGCTGGATCTGAGCATAGAACATCCCGCAGCAGATGGGCACAAAAAGGACCAGCCACTTCCAAACCGACTTCTTTAGAATCCACTTGCCGATCAGGGCCCCGGTTATCAGGAAAAAGAGTAGATAGATGATATGGAAAGTACGCATCGGCTGGTAAGGCGTCAACCTCTCAAGCGCGGGCGGAATTGTCAGAATCGCGCCGGCAGCCAATCCGAAAAGGCCAAACAGAGCAACGCGGCGGCAAAGGTATGCTACCCGTGGGAGTTGATGCCGTCGCGCAAGCCGGGAGTAGCCTTCCAGAATTGCAATGGGAGCTATGATCCCCAGCCATTCGTACCAGTGCCAGAGAAGAAGGTAGTGCTCGGTGCGCGTCCTGGCGGCTTTTTTCCACGCGGCAGAGGCAGGCTCCCATAGCGAACGAAAGGGAATGATGGCGGCCGCCGGCAGTGATGAAGACCGGCGCGGCATCTTAACCAGCAGAAACAACAGGACTAACGCTCCATAGAAGGCCATCTGGATATGGACCGATGCAGCCAATGCCACCCAAATCAGCATCCAAATCAGTTGACCCAATCGCAGTCGCCCACGATCAACTGGCTCTCCGGGATTTTTATCGGGAAAGACTGCAAGCAAGGCAAAGAGCAGCGCGAATGTGGCAAGGGCGCCGGGGTGAGTGTACTCATCAACTAGATACAAGGCCGTGCCCGTAACAGGGATCGTCAGCAGTGAAGCCACGAGACATGTTCCGGCCCAAAGTGCCGCCGGTTCATGAAACAGGCGTTGGGTCAGCTTCAGGCATCCAAACAAGATGAGATAGATCGAAGCAACTGGAACGATAAAAAGCACCGCGGCGCATGAAAGGTGCGTGTGGCGTACTATGAATGCAATCAGGTTGCCGAATAACGTCGCACTGGTTTGAGGCAGAAATAGTTCGGAGTCATGAGGATAGAGCCCGGGATCAAGAAGCTTTCGGATGGCAGGCAGGTAGATGGCCTGATCCTCAGTCCCGAAATGGTAGCCCTGGACAAAGATGGCAGCAACTGTGAGACCCGCCAGGAAG
>JBJKQZ010000089.1:0-4477 GCA_046704865.1 Terriglobia bacterium | reverse complement strand
TCTGGTCAAGATGCAGGATTTTGCGGCTCAGCGCAAAAAGAAGGCCCCGGTGCATGAATTTTATGCAGACTCGCAGGACCCCGTGCCCGTTTCCATTACCAAGCTGACCACCGGCCCGTGGGGAACCGGAGAACCCATTACTATTCCGGAAACCTGCAAGATTGAGATGTACTGGCAAATGATGCCGGGAGAAAAACAAAGGGACATTGAGCGCGAGTTCCACGAATGGCTTGATGGAATCGTAAAGGATGCTCCGGAGCTTTTCCCCATGAAGCCGAAAATAGAATTCCCCATTCGCTGGCTGCCCGGTTCTGCCATTGCGCGGAACGAGCCGCTGATCAGCGAGCTTGCGGAATGCGCTACCAATGCTCTGGGTAAGGTACCACTCATCCAGGGCATTGAAGCGCCGTGTGACATGTACGTGTTCCATCAGGCCTTTGGGACGCCGGCAGTCCTCTGGGGCCCACGCGGCGGCAACACCCATGCTGCCGACGAGTATGTGGAAATAGATTCAGTGGTTACAGCTGCCAAAGCCCAGTTGCAGTTTGTCTGCCAGTGGTGCGGCGTTGCAGGCTAGCTGATGCGTCGCCAATTAGAGTTGCAAGAAACTGGCCAGAACTGGTAGAAAATATAGATGCACTGGGAGGTCGTCTAACGGTAGGACTGCAGACTCTGGATCTGCCTATCGGGGTTCGAATCCCTGCCTCCCAGCCAATCCTGCAGCGCTATTTCCCTCTTTCATTCCTGAAGTCCTGATTCTTAAGGCCGCCCATCCCCATCATCGCCCTCGCCCTTGCGTGAAAATCCCCGGTTACTGCTGTGTTTTCAGGCAGGATGGATTATCATCGGGTGCGAAAGAGAGCATCTGATTCAAAGCGGAGCGTAGCGAACTGAGCCAACCCAAAAATTGAAGGCTCGCGTATTCCTGAACTCTCAGTTTTCCTTGAGGAGAAAATTCATGATATCCAGACGCGATTTTGTGGCATGGGCCGCGGCCTTAAGCTCTGGCGGAGTTTCGGGGCGCGCCGCGGGCCTCGGGCAGGGAATTCCCGGTCCTTCTTCGTCCGGTTGCGGCGAGACGATGGCTAATCCTCGCTGGAAACATCTTTCAAGCGCGAGTGGTGATCTGCCCGTGCCGGAAACTTCTGACCAGCAGACCGGCTCGATGGTGGGAGACATCGATGGGGACGGACGAATTGATTTTGTGTTTACCAACCGCGTGAAAGGAAATGCGGCCATCTGGATGCAGAATGGGGCCGATGGCTGGCGGCAGTATGTGATCGATCCGGGGCCGCTGAATATCGAAGCGGGCGGAACGCTCTTTGATGTGGATGGCGACGGCCGCCTGGATGTGATCGCCGGTGGCGACAGTACCAGCAACGAAGTCTGGTGGTGGCAGAACCCGCATCCGGACTATAACCGGCCGTGGAAGCGCCGGGTCATCAAGCAGTCGGGGAAGAACCAGCATCATGACATGATGGTTGCGGACGTGCTGAATGAGGGGCGTCCGCAGCTTGTCTTTTGGAACCAGGGAGCCCACGCACTGTTCCTGGCGCGCGTTCCGCAGCAGCCGCGTGTCAGGAATACGCCGTGGGATTTGCACGTCATCTACCAGGGTGATGCTCCCATGGAGGGGATGGCCATGGCGGACATCGACGGCGATGGTGTTGTGGAGGTAGTGGGCGGAGGGCGTTGGTTCAAGCATGAAGATGGACTTAAGTTTACAGCTCACGTGATTGACGACCGGCAGAAATTCTCCCGGGCTGCTGCTGGCAAGCTGATCAAGGGTTCGAAGGGTGCCCAGGTGGTTTTCGACAGCGGGGACGGTTGTGGTGAATTGAACTGGTATCAACAGCATCCGGACGGCGGATGGGTTCCCCACAACCTGCTGGGCAAAGAGGTTGTTCACGGGCATACGCTGCGCATGGGTGATATCGACGGCGACGGAAATCTCGACATCTTCTGTGCCGAAATGGCCAAATGGTGCGACTGGACGAGGACAGTGGATTATCCCCGCGCACACCTTTGGGTGTTTTATGGTGACGGACGAGGCAATTTTGAGAAGGTGATTCTTGCCGAAGGCGGACACGGCACGCACGAGGCCCAACTGGCGGATTTCAACGGTGACGGGAAAATGGACATCTTGGGCAAGCCTTACATGGCCGGGGCGCCTGGAGTCGATATCTGGATCAATCCTGGCCGTGGATAGCTGGCGGCATTGAGATGTCCGGTCTGGAACGCGGGGAGAAGTGCAGGACTATGCCGCAGGCAGGGTGACAGGTCATAATATAGCTTCACCGCTGTCGCCGTGCAGGGAGAAAGTGGAAGCTCTTCAGGTCAAATGGCATCTGGTATGAAAAAAACTTCTTACAGGGCAACTGAATGGGACAGTCTGCTTCGGGCGGCGTTTGTGGCGCTGTGTCTGATGATGCTGCTTGCGCCGGGCGCGATTGGACAGAAGCCCCGGGATTTACAGCCGCAGGGGTACGTAAACGACTTTGCCGGCGTCATCAGCGCGGAAACGCAGCAGGAGTTGAATGCTCTCTGCACCGAAGTGGATAAGAAGGCCCAGGCGCAGATTGCCGTGGTGACGGTAAAGTCGCTTGAAGGCGAGCCCATCGATGATTTCTCAATTGATCTGGCAACGCACTGGGGCATCGGACCCAAGCAGAAAGATCGTGGCGTGATGATTCTCCTTGCGCCCAATGAGCATCAGTACCGGTTTGAAGTGGGGTATGGCTTGGAACCCATTCTGCCGGATGGCCTGGTGGGCGACTTCCGCCGTCAGGCGAAGCCGTTGCTGCGCGCGGGCAATTACAGCGCCGCGCTGCTGCTAATGACCCGGCGCGTTGCGGCCGTGATTGCAAAAGACCGCGGCATTACGTTGAGTTCGCTCACCGGGCAACCGCAAAACCTTACGAGGGAAGGTGCTGAATCACCCCGCAACCGTGGTCCAAGTCTTTTGCCGTTACTATTTTTCCTGTTTGTGTTCTTTTTCCCCTTTATAGGCCTGCTGGCGCGTTTGTTTGGCGGACGGCGCCGCTACGGCCGCGGGCACAGCGTGTGGTGGTGGGGCGGCCCGTGGTTCATGGGAGGAATGGGTGGCGGCTGGGGAGGCGGCTCGTGGGGCGGCGGAGGCTTTGGCGGAGGTGGAGGGTTTGGCGGGTTCGGCGGCGGATCGTTTGGAGGCGGCGGAGCTAGCGGAAGCTGGTAGACGGGAATGGAGACCATGGAAAAAGAATTGGCGCAGTTAAAGGAGAAGTTGCTGGCGGCAGCAGGTTCCAACCTGAAGGCTATCGTCCTTTTTGGTTCTGCCGCGCGCGGCGAATATCACGAAAAGCACTCTGACCTGAATGTGCTCTGCGTTCTTGAGCGGGCCGGGGCGGAGGAACTTGAAGTTCTCCACGAAACGGCTGCCTGGTGGGAGCGGAAAAAGTTCCCCGTGCCGCAGATCTTTACCCTGGAGGAATTGCGCGCCTCGGCGGATATTTTCGCAATTGAACTGATGGACATGAAGGCGCATCACAAAATGATTTACGGCGAGGACTTTTTTGAGGGACTGGCCGTGCCGACCAATCTCCACCGGCTTCAGGTTGAACGCGAGCTTCGGACCAATTGGGTCAAACTCAGGCAGGGAATTTTGCTGGCGCCGCGCAAAGACAGTGTTCTTTTGAGACTGATGGATGCATCAATTTCCACGTTCATCACACTGTTCCGGCATGCGCTGATCGCCCTGGGCAAGGAGCCGCCGGCAAGCAGGCGTGAAGTTCTGGAAGAGATCGCGCGGACGGTTCGATCGAGTCCCGAGCCCTTCCTGGCTATGCGGGACGTGCGCGAGGGAAAGCTCTCTCCCGGCAAAGTGAACGCGCGGGAAACTCTGCGCGACTATCTGTACCTGGTGGAACGTGTGACGGATGAAGTGGATCGCCGGCTGGCAAATCCGATGTAATGCCGCCTTGCGATCAATTCGTTTAAGAATCGGAGGGGAGATGAAAAAAGGGTGGGTGGTGTTTATTGTGGTTGTGCTGGTCGTGGTTATTTTTGGCGGCATGTATATCAGCGCCCGGAACACCATGGTGCGGAAAGATGAAGCGATCAATTCAGACTGGGCCCAGGTGTCTGTGGTCCTCGAACGCCGCGCCGATTTAATCCCCAATCTTGTGGCAACTGTGAAGGGCGTTGCAGCGCAGGAGGTCACTGTGTTCACGGCGGTAGCCAACGCCCGGGCGAATTTGATGAATGCCCAGACGCCCAAGGACAAGATTGCCGCGAACCAGGAACTGGACGGCGCGCTGGTCAAAGTTCTGGCATTGACGGAAAACTATCCCCAGCTACGGTCGAATGAAAGCTTCTTGCGATTGCAGGATGAGCTTGCAGGGACGGAAAATCGCATTGCAGTTGAGCGGCGCCGGTATGACAACTGCCCAGTACACAAAGTTCGTGAATATCCAGCTTGAACGGTCCAGGGAGGTTCTGG
>JBJKQZ010000088.1:0-3191 GCA_046704865.1 Terriglobia bacterium | reverse complement strand
CCAGTGCATGGAGTGTCGAGGGTTGCCCGGGCCGGCCCTCGGCGTGCAGACGCAAATCTAATTTTCAAGGACTGCCAAACGTGAGTTTCATCAATTTTGCTTCCCGTGAGATTAACTGCAAAATTGTCTATTATGGGGCCGGGCTGGGTGGCAAGACCACCAACCTTCAATGGATTTTTGAGCGGACTGCTGCCAAATCCGGAGGCAAGATGCTCTCCCTTGCAACAGAAACCGACCGGACCCTTTTCTTTGACTTCCTGCCGCTCGAACTTGGCACCGTGCGCGGATTCAAGACACGGTTCCACCTTTACACGGTGCCCGGCCAGGTTTTCTACGATGCCAGCCGCAAGCTGATCCTGCGCGGCGTGGATGGCGTGGTCTTTGTTGCAGACTCGCAGGAGGAGCGCATGGACGCAAATGAGGAAGCTCTGGATAACCTGCGCACCAACCTCAAGGACCATGGCTATGATTTCGACACCATGCCTTACGTACTCCAGCTCAACAAGCGCGATCTTCCGAGCGCCCTTCCAGCGGATAAGCTCAAAGAAGCCCTGTCTCAAAAAAATGAGCCGGTATTTGACGCAGTGGCTGTTCAGGGTGTGGGCGTTTTAGAAACGCTGAAGGAAGTTGGCAGGCAGGTGCTCGCAGAGCTCAGGAAAGGCTGAAGGCCTGTGTGCTGCCCACCTGCCTTTCCCTCTGCATTCAACATTAACGAGGGCTTTTGACTACACCCCGGTTTCGGATTCCACGGTTCCAGTTAATTCAAAGAAGTGGTGCCCCATGATGGCCAGCGTCAGCGCCTTGTCCAGATGCTGGCGGTGCCGACGCACTGTCTGGGCCAGGAATTTCCAGTATTCCTTCCGGTAGTCGCTGCGCAGGCCCTGCTTCCACACGGACCGCGCAACCGCCAGGAAATCCGAGAAGACGATCGGCGTTCGCGTCGGCGTCCCCAGTTGCGAAAGGAAGGTCTGGACGCGGTTGAAATACTCACGCGGATAGTAGATGGTCTGCAGAATCCTGCGGTAGCCGTCAATCAACTCCTGGGTATCCATCCGGGGAATGAAATTCATGTCCACCAGAGTGTTGCTGCCCAGGCTTTCTTTGAGCAGGCGTCCTTCGGCCTTCAGCCGCCGCCAAAGCTGGGTGTTTGGCAAAGCGCTCAGCAAACCTACCATGGAGATGGGAATTGCCGCGTCACGAATAAACTGGATCTGGCGCTCAAAGACATCCGGGGGATCGTTGTCAAAGCCCACGATAAAGCCCGCCATCACTTCCATGCCGTAGGACTGCACCAGCTTGACGCTCTCCAGCAGGTCCTTGCGCAGGTTTTGGAACTTTGTGGTTTCCTTCAGGCTTTCGGCCACCGGTGTTTCGATCCCCATAAAGACGCCGTTAAAGTGCGCATCGCGCATGTACTCCAGCAATTCTTTGTCTTCCGCCAGATTCAGGGAGGCTTCTGTAAGGAAGCTGAAAGGAAAATTATGGTCGCGGTTCCAGCGGACCAGTTCCGGCAGCAGTTTCTTCACATTTTTTTTGTTGCCGATAAAGTTGTCATCCACCAGGAACACGCGGCCTTTCCAGCCCATGTCGTAAATCTGGTCCAATTCGCCCAACACCTGTTCGGGGGTCTTGGTGCGGGGCTTGCGCCCGTAAATCTCAATGATGTCGCAGAATTCGCAGGTAAAGGGGCACCCGCGCGAATACTGCACCGCCATGGCACTATACTTCCAGAGATCGAGCAGTTTGAGATCCGGCAGGGGTACCTGCGTCAGATCGGGCAGGACGGGCGCCTTGTAGTGCACGCGCGCGCCGCCGGACTCCAGGTCTTTGGACAGAATGGAGATCAGTTCTTCGGCTTCGCCTTCCACCACGTGGTCTGCGTCGGCTATGTTCGGGTCCTTGGTGCTGGCGATCGGGCCGCCTACAACTGTCTTCAGGCCACGCTCTTTTGCCCGTGAGATCACTTTCTTCATGGACGGGCCCTGCACCATCATGCCGCTCAGGAAGACAATGTCCGCCCAGGCCAGTTCCGAATCCTTCAGTGGCCGCACGTTCAGGTCCACTGCCCGTTTTTCCCATGAGGCCGGCAGCATGGCCGCAACAGTCAACAGGCCGAGCGGAGGATAGGCTGAACGCTTGCCCTGGAACGGTAGAGCGTGCTTAAAGCTCCAGAACGTATCAGGGAATTCAGGATAAATCATTAAAACTTTCATGCGTCGGATCCAATTCTCTGTGAGGAAGGATTTGATGCCGTTAATGTCAAAGTAACGCTAAGTCTACCACAGCATGTTGCCGCCTGAAAGCAAGGAAATTCTTACGAGAATTTTCCCGCTGTTTATGGCCCTGACTTCCCTCGTAAGTGCCCGCGGCTGCGGGATAGGGAGCATGGCGGTTGAAAAGGGTTCGGCGACGCCCATTCCGCATTTTTCCAACGGCCCACAGAGCGAAGCTGCTTCGAATGCCACACGCCCCACAGATTAGCATGATTTTCCACAATGTTCTCGCGCTGGGACTGCTTTTGGTTGAAAATGATGTTTCTGTGGGGGCTTCACAATCTGCAACGCCCGTAAAGGAGCGCAGTTAACCAGCCTTTTCCCGCTATGAACCATCTTCCTCCTGCCGTTCTTCCCGACATCAGGATTTTTGCCGCCTATGCGGTTTTTCTTGGCAGCTACGTGGTTTTTGCCATCGGCAAATATCCCGGCATGTAGATTGACCGACCCGGGGCGGCCATTATCGGTGCTGTGTTGATGGTGGCCTTTCGAATCGTGGTGCCGCAGGACGTGCTGCGAATGATCGATTTCAGCACCATCGTTCTGCTGTTTTCGATGATGCTGATCGTGGGCTGCCTTCGCCTGGCGGGCTTCTTTGAATGGATCACGGAACTCATCGTGACGCGGCTCAAGCCCCATCACCTGTTGCCCACGGTGATTTTCACCTGCGGGCTGCTTTCGGCATTTTTTGTGAACGACATCATCTGCCTGGTGATGCTGCCCGTTGTGCTTTCTGCCACGCGCAAGCTGGGCCCCAGACCGCTGCCCTATCTGCTGGCCGTTGCCACGGCGTCGAACATCGGCAGTGTCGCCACCATCACGGGCAATCCTCAGAACATGCTGATCGGGTCGCTATCGGGCATCCACTACAGCTCTTTTCTGCTGTATCTTGCGCCTGTCGCCTTTGTGGGGCTGCTG
>JBJKQZ010000087.1:0-3859 GCA_046704865.1 Terriglobia bacterium | reverse complement strand
ATCAGCCGTTACTTTCCCTTACGACTCCTCGAGTGTTTTCTGCTGCCAGCCTCGTGAGTTGAATGCCTCCCGATTTCCTTGCCTGCCCGGGAATCATCCGATCCCGCCCGTACTTCATAGGCGAATGCCTCGCCGGAAACCTTTTCAACC
Source organism: Terriglobia bacterium (assembly GCA_046704865.1). Lineage (GTDB taxonomy): Bacteria > Acidobacteriota > Terriglobia > UBA7540 > UBA7540 > SCRD01. The sequence continues at coordinate 3,709 of JBJKQZ010000087.1, read as the reverse complement.
GGCGAGAGGTCATCTTCATCCAGGAGGAAATCGTCCTCGCGGTCCGTCGATTCGTCCATGCCTTGCCCGGATGCCTCTTCCGCGCTCACTTCAAAAACAAACTCCAGTTCTCTTGGGGTGGTAAGAACCAGCGGTTCGGGCTCGCTGGGGATGGAAATCTCCGGCTTCCCGGCCGCAGCCACCCGAGGCAGCACCGCCTCCACGATCTCCATCACTGGCTGTTCCGTCACATGCGGAGCGGTTTTCTTAACGGCCTGAGGTACCTGGGCGCGGACCTTGTGCACAGGTCGTCTGCTGACGGTCTTCGAGCTTTCCTCGGCCAGGCGCGCGACCAGTTCCTTGAACACGCGGCCGCGATGTTCAAAATTCTCGAATTGATCGAAACTGGAGCAGGCCGGTGCAAGCAGCACCACATCGCCGGGCCTGGCATTCTCGGCCGCCGTTCTCACCGCGGTTTCCAGGTCGCCTGCCTCCACAATTTCCACAGCGCCCGAAAGATCATTGACGATCTTCTTCCCGGCTGCACCAATCGCCAGCACCTCGCGTACCCGGCCCTTCATCAGATCGCGCAATGGACTGTAGGGGGCACACTTATCTTTGCCTCCCAGAATCAAATGCACACCGCTTTCAAAGGTTGAAAGCGCTTTTGCCGCGGCATCGACGCTTGTCGCTTTGGAATCGTTGTAGAAGTCCACTCCCCGAATTTCCCGCACGAACTCCAGCCGGTGTTCAACCCCGCCAAATTCACGGACGGCACGGCGGATCGAAGTAAATTCCGCTCCCAGCACGCAGGCGGCGGCAGAGGCAGCCAGCACATTTTCCAGGTTGAAGTCACCCAACAGCCGGACGTCACTCGTCCGCATCAGGGCCACTTCCAGGTTATGCACACGGTAAAGGACTGTTCCGCCTGAAACAAAAACACCGCTCGCAAGTTCTTTCCGCCGGCTGAAGAGCACCTTCCGGCTGCGAATCGACGGGGCCAGCACCATCACGTTCCGGTCATCCGCATTCAGGATTGCGTAATCTTCCTCCGTCTGGTTGCAGAAGATCCGGGCCTTTGCAGCCATGTACGCTTCAAAATTTGGATGGCGGTCCAGGTGGTTGGGGCTGATGTTCAGCAGCGCCGCCACGTGAGGCCGGAAGGCATCGATCGTTTCAAGCTGAAAGCTGCTCAGTTCCGAAACAACCACCGTTGGAGCAGGATCAACGTCCACGGCGGATAGCAGGGGTGTGCCGATGTTCCCGCCCACAAAAGTCAAAAAGCCTGACGCCTCCATCATTTTTCCCAGCAGCGTGGTGGTCGTTGTCTTGCCGTTCGTCCCCGTAATTCCAGCCAGTTGCCCTTTAAGAAACCAGCCGGCGACCTCGATTTCAGGGACGACAGGAATTCCCTTTTCCCTGGTCAGCTTCAGCACCGGCAGGTCTGCCGGAACGCCCGGACTGATGACAATCAAATCCTGTTTGAAGAATGTTGACTCCCGATGCAGGCCGAGTTCCAGGCCCACCTTCAGGTTAAGGAGTTCTGGAATCTCCTTCGTGAACGCGTCCGGAGACCGCATGTCGGTTACGGTCACCACTGCCCCATGCTCGCTCAGCCAGTGAGCGGCGGCCAGTCCGCTGCGCGCCAGGCCCACCACCAGGACGTTCTTTCCGCGAATATCCATCAGGAAAGCCTCCCTGCCCGCCCATGCCCATTGCGGCGGAAGTGGGTCTCCAGTATTTCGGAAACCACAACTGAAAGCGACCTGCGCGTTTTGCGCGCAACCCGCCTTGCCACCTGCAGAGTCTTACGATCCAGCGTCAGGCTCACTCGTGTCGGGTTTCGAAAGGATTTTGGTCTGCCCATCGATTATTTATGCGCATTTTATGCGCATAAATGTCTCCCGTCAATAACTCCCTGAAATTTACCGGAGTTTCAGCGTTGTCAGCGCAAACAGCGCGAAAATCAAGGCTGCAATCCAGAACCTTGCAATAATCTTGGACTCTTTCCAGCCCTGCAACTCAAAGTGATGGTGCAGCGGCGCCATCCTGAAAATGCGTTTTCGCCGGAGCTTAAACGAACCCACCTGGAGAATGACTGACAGCGCCTCAATCACAAAAATGCCCCCGATAAACGGCAGCAGGAGTTCCTGCTTGATGATCACGGCCACGGCGGCGACCGCGCCTCCAAGCGAAAGCGATCCCACGTCACCCATAAAAATCTCCGCCGGGTAGGCGTTGTACCACAGGAATCCGAGGCTGGAGCCCACCATGGCGCCGCAGAAAATCGTAAGTTCTGCTGCCTGGGGCAGGTGTTCGATGTCCAGATAGGCCGACCACACGGCGTGGCCGGAAACGTAAGTCAGGACGGTCAGCGCAGAAGCCGCAACAACGATACAACCGATCGCCAGCCCGTCAAGTCCGTCCGTCAGATTGACCGCGTTGGAAGACCCCACCAGGATGAGGACTGCGAAAGCAAGAAACGGCAGGAACGCAAGCGGGTAGCTCCACGAATTGTGCAGCAAAGCCTGAATGGTAAAACTGGGATGAATTCTCTTAAAAAACGGAAAGACGATCGCGGTCGAGTAAAGCCCGCCGGCCGTCATTGCCACCAGGATCATGCCAAAAACAAAGCTGACCAGAATCTGCAGCATAAACTTCGTTCGCGCCGTCAGGCCCAGGTTGTTGCGTTTCCGCATCTTTTGGTAGTCGTCGTAAAAACCAATCCCGGCAAAGGCCACTGTGACTCCAAGCGCAAGCCAGATGAACGGATTGCTGAGATCAGCCCATAGCAGCGTGGGAACAATGATGCACAGGTTGATCAGAACTCCACCCATGGTCGGCGTGCCAGCTTTCGCCTGGTGCGCTTTCGGCCCATCTTCCCGGATGAATTGCCCGATCTGAAACTGCTTGAGCTTCCGGATCACGTAGGGCCCGAGAAACATTGAGAGGAACAGCGCGGTCAGGCTGGCATAAGCCGTTCGGAACGTGACGTACCGAAAAAGGTTGAGAAGATGAAACTGCGTATAAAATTTCTGGTAAAGGTAATAGAACATGAATCTCTGTCAGACCATTCTCTCCGGAACTTCAGGGCACGCGCGGGACACGCGCCCGCTTGACTTTGTGAGCAATTCTGTAACCTTTTCAAGGTTGACCCCCCGCGAACCCTTCACCAGCACAACATCACCCGGCTGAACCAGACTTTCGCAATATGGAGCGGCTTCCATCGCGTTGGGAAAGAACACCGCTTTGTCAGGGTCCATTCCAGTTTCAATCGCCCCCTCGCGGATAAACCTGGCGTCGCCCTGGACGGCGATAAGCCTGTCAATACTGCATTCCGTCAGCTTCCGGCCAATCTTGCGATGCCACTCCGGCGAGGTCGTGCCCAGTTCAAGCATTTCTCCTGCGACAACAATTTTGCGTTCTGCAGCGGACCATCCGGCAAGCGTTTCGATCATTCGTTCCATGGCCCGCGGATTTGAGTTGTAGCAGTCATTCAGAATTGTGATGCGTCCCGGCAATGTAAAAACTTCACTTCGTTGGGTCAAATTTGTAAAGGACGCCAGGGCTGTTCCAAGCGCGCCAACGTCAATCCCGCAGGTGCTTACGGCCGCCAGTGCTGCAAGGGCGTTCTCGATGTTATGGGCTCCGGCCAGGGGAACAATAAACCGACCGGCGGCATTGGGGCCCGAGAGGGAAAACCGGCCTTCCCGCTCACTCAATTCCACGT
>JBJKQZ010000086.1:0-5530 GCA_046704865.1 Terriglobia bacterium | reverse complement strand
GGGTGGCGGAGAGCATTATGCAGGAGGTGGAGCGTTATCTCAAAGCGGATTTGCCGCCCCATTGGGAGCGGCGGCTGGCGGCCAAGGCGCATTATCTCTACCCGCGCCACAAACATTTTCACAACGGCCTGAACCGTCCCGCCTGGCGCGGACTGGAGAATTTGCGGATGTTCATGCGCCATTGGACAGCGGGCTGGCTCAAGCGCGAGCGTTACGCGCTCTACAAAAAATTCCCCAAGTCCTTCGTGCAGGGCCAACAGTTACCTGCCACAGGATCAAACCCAAAACTTTCATGCTCATCGCCGGGGGAGCGAGCAGGGATTTACTCGCGGCGGAATTGGTTTCCGCGCTGCAAGAGAGATTGCCGGAGGCAAGATTTTTCGGCGCCGGCGGCCCGCAAATGGCCGAGGCCGGCGTGGAGCTGGCTTTTGACCTGACGCAACATGCGGCCACCGGCATTCCGACTCTCGGACGATTTTTGGAGGGGAAAAGGCAGTTGAATCAGTTGCGTACACTGGCGCTCGATCGCAAACCGGATGCGGTCATCGGTGTGGATTACGGTTTTTTCAATCTGCGCTTTGGTCACGTCATCAAGCAATTTGTCCGTGACAATCCCTTTTCCCAATGGAACCCGAAAATCGTCCAGTTTGTCTCGCCTCAGGTCTGGGCATCGCGTCCGGGCCGCGCAAGACAACTGGAGGCCGATTATGATCTGCTCCTGAGCATTTTCCCCTTCGAGAAGAATTGGTATGCCCAACGTGCGCCGAAATTGCGGGTGGAATTTGTCGGGCATCCCATGGTGGGAAGATTTGCGTTAGAGGGGCGAGTTGCACGAGCTTCCGCTTCAGAAAAGTTTGGGACTTACGGAGCTCGTCTCTCCGAACTTTTGCTCTTGCCGGGCAGCCGGACCGGCGAGTTGAAACGGCATCTGCCGGTAATGCTTGGAGCGTTGCGGTTGATTAAAGGTAAATTGCCCGACGTCCGTGTCAAAATGGTTTTGCCGAATCCGGCACTGAAGGAACTCGCGGACGAGCAGTCCGCACTCCAACCCGATTTTGAAATCCAAATCGGCAATCTGGACCAGGCACTGACGCAGGCCGATGTCGCTATTGCATCCACCGGAACGGTGACGATGGAGTGCGCTTTTTTTGGTTTGCCAACGGTGACGCTCTATAAAAAGCCGTTACTGGGACTGGCGATGACCCTTGGCATCATCACCGTAAAATCGCTGACGATGCCGAATCTGCTCGCGGGCGGCGAGGTGTTTCCCGAATTTCTACAGGCTGAGGCCACACCGGAAAACCTCGCCGAAGCTGCAGTAAAACTTTTGCAGAACGACTCACTCCGCCTGAAAATCAAATCACAGTTGTCAAAAATCATTGCCTCGCTGGGCAATCCCGGAGCCAGCGAACGCGCGGCGGCTGCCATTGTGAGTTTGTTCAATTGATCTCTGCTTTTACGCCTGCCCCTTTAATCGGGTAGGAGGTGAGGATTAGAACCTCACCGTCCTCCCACACCACCGGACGTACGGTTCCGTATCACGGCGGTTCATAATGACCTTGCTGCGCGCAGCGCGGTGAACCAGTTCACTTCCTCCATCAGGGAGATCAATCCCTGCCGGCGAAAATAGCTCGTCGGTAAGGCGGTGTTCAGTTGCGGGGTCCCGGCATTCCACCAGGGTCCCCGCCCATTAAACGCACACACCTCCGCCTTCTCCTTGGTAAACCCAACAGCCAGGAGCTTGCGGTAGCGTGCCCGCCCCCGTTTCCATTTCCGCCATTCCATGCAGCGAAGTTTCCTCCGCACCCATTTGTCGAGGTCCTCAAATACTTTCCGAGTCTCCGCCACGCTGAAGTAATTGGCCCATCCCCTTAGCAACGGCTGCAGGTCCTCCGTCAGGAAACGGTTCAGGTTGCGTCCACGCCCCTCTCGAAACTTGGTTCGCAGTTTGTCCTTAAAGCGTTCCACCGACTGAGGCGATACTCCCACTCGGCTCACCCGCTCAATGCTCAATGAAAAACCCAGGAACTTGCGTTTCCAAGGCCGGTCCACTGCGCTCTTATTTGGGTTCACCGTTAATTGGAGTGTCTTTTTGAGGAATCGGCTCAGCGAAGCCATCACTCTCTGTCCGGCTCGTTGGCTGCCTACGTAGATATTGCAGTCATCGGCATACCGACAGAACGTGTGCGCTCGCCGCTCCAGTTCTTTGTCCAAATCATCCAGCAGGATGTTCGAAAGCAACGGGGAAAGCGGACCTCCCTGAGGCGTCCCTTCCGTTCGTGGCTCCATCAATCCCTGCTGCATGATGCCGCTCTGAAGAAAACGCCGGATTAGCTTGAGCATGGGCTCTTCACTAATCTTGCGCTCCACTCGGGCCATTAAGACATCGTGGTTTACGCGGTCAAAGAACTTCTCCAAGTCCATATCCACCACCCATCGCTTCCCTCGGTTGACATGTCCCTGGGCCGCTTTGACCGCCTGCTGCGCACTGCGCCCAGGCCGAAACCCGTAACTGTGCGCCGAAAACTCACGCTCCCATAAGGGAGTGAGTACCTGATGCATCGCTTGCTGGATTAACCGATCTACCACCGTCGGTATTCCCAGCATGCGTGTGCCTCCTCCGGGTTTGGGAATATCCACCCGCCGCACGGGCCGGGGCTGATACTCGCCTTTGAGGATTTGTTCTCGAATCAGGCTCCACCGCTCCCGCAAATACTGCCGCAGTTGCGCCACTTCCATGCCGTCGACTCCGGCGGCTCCCCCGTTGCGCTCTACTGCCTGCAAGGCGATGAGCATGTTGCCTCGTTCGAGCATCTTCTCGATGAGGTCTGGTTTTCCGGGAGCAGGTCGTGCCTCACGCCCCGAGAGGCTTGCGCCGCCAACCTGCGCCTTTCGCAGCTTCCGGCCGCTATCTCGCAGGTCGACTTCCGATATTTCAATCGTCTTTTCTGGCTCTCTTTCCTTCATCAAGGCCAAGGTTCCTGTTCCGTGTCTTATGTTCGGTCCTTCAGCCTTCCCAAGGCGGCCTACTATGACCTCTGCTGACTTCTCCAACGGCTTCGTCCCGCCCTTGCAGGCGAGCTAGCTTTATCGCACCGCCAGAGATCTCCCCGGGTATTGCGCACTGACCTCCACGCTTATGTACGCCACATCTACTTCCGCAACTTCCGTGCAAGCACTGGACTTTGAGTAAATTTGCCCTCTCATCCGTTGCGGCTGCCTCATATGTGATTTCTGTTCGTCATACCAGCGTTTTGCCTGCGGCTTCCTTCGGATTTCACCTCGCGATGAACACCCTTGCCGTCCGGCTAGCACTTCCCCTTGCCGGGTGTGCATTGGACTTTAACCAACCAGTCAGCGCGCCCTGCCGGGCGCACAAACAAAAAGCCCCTTCCGGAAACCGGAAGGGGCTTGAAAGTTCCAACGTAAATTAGAACTGATAGATCAGGTTCAATGCCAGCATGAAATCATTGGCTCTGAACGCATTTCCTGCTGAGTTGTATCCGAACCAGTTGCCATGCTCAACGTGATCCCACCGGAATTCCACACGGCTGATTACGTTTGCCCAAAGATTATACTGAGCTGTGGCCGTAAGTTCTTCCGCCGAGTTACCTGGGACAGTGGCACTGTCGTAAAGAAGGCCTGAGCCGGCACCACCGCTGCTGGACAGGTATTCAGCACGAAGATTGAAGGTCAACTTGTCAGTGGCTTGAAAGCTACCATAAATCCCACCAACCCACTCACTATCATTGCTCGGATTAGTAGGGCCACTGTTGTGCAGATCGTAATAATCAAACGCAAAGCCAAGATTGAGTGCTTTAACAGGAGTCGGAAGTGTAGCACCAAAGTAAAAGCTGGTGGCGTTGCCGGCGGCATCTACTGCACCGACGGTAAACGTCGCCCCTTTCATAAAGCCTGCGCTGTCTGGCGCAGTGAACACGGCCGCACCCATGTACGCCTTTTGCGACTCAAAGCGCGGCTGCCCTGCAGAAGTAAGGAATGGGCCGTTGCTCCAAGTATCCGCGATCCCTGCCTCAACAGTGACCATGTCGTTTACCTTGTAGGTGGCCAACACACCGGTCTCGCTTACCGGCTCAGTCGTATAGCCATAGGAACGGGTATAGTTCGGGTTCAGTGGGTCACTGTTGGATTCGTAACCAATGATAGGATCCCAAACACCAACTTTCCAGTCAATCCCATTGCCCACAGGGGTGCGCAGAGTCAAATAGGCCTGACGCAAGCCCGCAATACCAGCGATGTATGACCCGTAGCCCAAGGGATTATCCGGGCCGAACATCATTTCTACGTGATAACCGGCCGCCCACGGACTTTCATCTTCCGGATGATCCAGCGCGATATCCACAGCATTAAAGCTGAAGCCGTCATTCTTCGCGTAGCTGTAGCGGGGTATATTCTGAGTGCCACCGCCGGGGCTTTGATCCGTTCCCGGCCTCCATGTTGCCGCTACGTCCACATAACCACTGAGGGTGGTGCTGGAGAGCGCCGTTTGCACGGCGTTCATCTTCATGGGTTGTTCATCTGCCCGGGCGGCTGAAGCGAGGCTTACTACCCCGATTGCCGCCAGAGCCACTGTCCATTTATTAAACTTCATCTGGTTCCTCCGATGTTGTTTGTTAATGTTTTTCTGTGTTCTCTGCCTTGTACTTCAGGACAAAACTATTTGCCCCGGCACCGTTTGGTGCAATTGATAGTGAAAATAGGCAAATCCCCGCCGTTTGACAATGTTTTTTTTTGCGAATCTTTTCGTTGCAAAAAATTTAAAATCAACAAGTTAAATCAGTGCGGCCGTTTTTTCGATCCCATTTTGGGACACAAACTGGCTGGTCAAGGCGGCCAAATGGAGTGTTTTGCAGCATGACTTTGGAACAAAGGATGCTTTGAAGAGGCCGCAACAAAGTTTGAAATACAGACGACAACAACAAAGCAGTCTGGCAGCAAAATAAACCGTTTTATCACGTTATGCCCTCTTATTCATACGTAGCGCGCGAGTCGGCCAGCGGCCGGGAAATCCGCAGCACGGTGGAAGCCGCCACCGAACAGGCCGCCGTGGCGGCATTGCTCAACCGCAGCCTGCTGGTGGTATCCATCGAGGAAAAAGTCTCAAAAAAAGGCAAGACCAAGGGCGGCAAGGTCTCGTTGAATGACCTGGTGGTATTCACGCGACAATTGGCAACCATGATTGATGCCGGTATCGCCATTGTTCAGTCCCTCCAGGCGTTGTCGGACCAGTCCCCCAATAAGGTCATGCGCGATACCATCAAAGATATTTGCGCCCGGGTGGAAAGCGGCGAAAGCTTTTCCGAGGCGTTGCAGAAACATCCCAAAGCCTTCAGCAAATTGTACATTTCGATGGTGGCGGCGGGTGAGAAAGGCGGGTTGCTGGCGGAAATCCTGGCGCGGCTGGCCACTTACCTTGAAAGCAGCGCCCGCCTGCGGCGAAAGGTCAAAACCACCATGATGTACCCTATCGTCGTCAGCACAGTGGCCATCGGCATTACCATCTTTGTGA
>JBJKQZ010000085.1:0-8215 GCA_046704865.1 Terriglobia bacterium | reverse complement strand
CTTCCGGACAGCCCAGGTGTCCCGCAAGCGCTGGCTGAATTGACCATCACGATACCGTTTAACGACTTTGATGCGCTTGAAAGCGCGTTCAAGACACACCGCGGTCAGCTCGCCGCCGCGCTGATCGAACCCGTGGTTGGGAATATGGGAGTCGTTCCGGCAAACGAAGGCTTCCTGAAGCGTCTGCGGGAACTGACGGAAGAACAAGGAACCGTTCTGCTTTTCGATGAGGTGATCACCGGCTTCCGCGTGGCTTACGGAGGCGCGCAGGAACTCTATGGAATCCGCGCGGACCTGACTACCCTTGGAAAGGTGATTGGCGGTGGCTTGCCCGTGGGAGCATATGGAGGAAAGGCATCTCTGATGGACCTTGTTGCCCCCAGTGGGCCCGTTTATCAGGCAGGGACCCTATCTGGGAATCCTCTGGCGGTCGCGGCGGGGTCGAAAACCCTGGAAATCCTGCGGAGGCCGGGCACCTATGAGCGCCTTGAATCGCTTGGCAACCGAATGGCCGACGGCATTTTGTCGGAGGCGAAGCGGACTGGAGTGCTCCTCAGCGTAAACCGTGTCGGGTCAATGATGACGGCGTTCTTTAGCTCTGATTCCGTTACAGACTATGCTTCCGCCAAAAAATCCGATGCTGCAATGTTCGCCCGGTTTTTTGGGGCGCTGCTCAATCGAGGAGTTTATTTCCCGCCATCACAATTTGAATCAATTTTCGTTTCTACGGCGCACTCGGACCAGGATATTGACCGGGCAGTGGAATGGGTTGGAGAAAGTCTTGACGAAATCCGGAAAGGGAAGTAGAAGCGCCTCCCTTAAGACTCCAGGAAATAGTTGCGGCACGCTTGCCGTACTGAGGGTCCGTCAAGCTGTGGTTGAATACCCTGGTAGCGCGCGGCCCAGCAAATATGCTGTGCAATGTCACGCGGGTAGCAGGCGCGAAGCGGCTGTTGGAGCGCCGCCAGCAGGCTTAAGACTCCGTCGACGACGGTGGCGTCATAGACCAGCTTGTAGTCATCACAAACGCGGCGGAAGATTTCATGGAACTGCCCTGCAGGTACGTAATCCACTTTAATCTTGGTTTGTATCCGGCGGAGGAAAGCTTCGTCGGCCAATGATCTGGGATCGAGGTTGGTTGCAAAAGCAACAAAAAGGTCGAACGGAATCTCGATCTGCTTTCCACCGGCAAGATTGAGGAAGTCGATCCTGCGATCGAGTGGGACGATCCAGCGATTGAGCATGTCTTCAGGCCGCATTCTCTGACGGCCGAAATCGTCAACAACCAGAACGCCGTTATTGGCCTTCATTTGCAAAGGGGCGGTATAAAACTTGGTGAGAGGATTCATCTGCAGGTCGAGCATTTCGAGCGTCAACTCGCCACCCACTACAACGCGGGGACGGCGGCAAAGCACCCACCGCCTGTCATGTTCGCCCAGGTTCGATTCCTCTTCTTCATAACGTCCGTGGAGGTGCGAATCATAAACTGTAATAATCTGTCCGTCAACTTCAACGGCATAGGGAATCCAGACTCGGTCGCCATAGATTGCAGGTATACCTTCTGCCATGGCAGTTTTCCCGGTTCCCGCGGGACCGTAGAGAATAATGCACCTGCCTGAAACAACCGCGGTCCCTAATTGATTGAGGGTTTCCTCTGGAAGGACCAGGTGGCTGAATGCCTTTTTCACCTGGGGCGGCCGGACCTCGGCTTCACGAATACTTTGGGCGCGAATTCGGGCGACATAATCTTCCAACGATACTGGAGCGGGACCATAGTAATGGTTCAGATTCAGCAACTCAAGCGCCCGGTTACGGCCCCCGGAAGTGATGGCAATCCGATGGACGGTCCCTGTCATTCCTTTAACTTCGCAAAGCTGTTCTTTCCTGAGGCGATCAAACAACAGCTCCACAATGCCAAAGCTCACACACATCTTCTTGGAAAGTTCGAGTAGGGTGAGTTCGCCCTCATAGTAGAGGATTTTCAGCGCCAGATCTTCAAGCAGGCTACGGCGAATACCGAGATCGTTTATTTTCTTGGGTGCTTCGATTTCAGCGCTGATCATTATGCTTCTTACCTCTTCAATCGGGATTCTTTTACGGTCTTGATTACCAGTGTCAACAGACAGTTGCCTTCATTAAACAAGTGACGACGACTTCCTAGTATCTACGGGCAGGCATGCCCCTCGGCGGGGCGAAAACCTTTCTGTAATGCACTTCCTTGGTGCATTGACAACCCCGGGTGCAGCCTTCCATAGAACCTGCTGTTCCGGCAGTAATATAGACCCGACCTTCTGTTTACCCAGACAATGTGATTCAGGTCCGTTGTTGGAGATTGCTTCTGTGGTTGGCTCATCTCTTGCAATTTAGCCACCCAGACAGCGGGTTCGGCGCGGTACTTTGCGAGAAGCGGCGCCATAACTGCAAGGATTACGAGCACCACGATTAACGCTACTACCGGTCCTGCTTTATTACGTGACGGCATTCCAGTACTGTCCTGATCCACCTGTCAGGCTTCTATCGATTTAGCTAAAGGAGAACAAAAAACCGCTCGCCGAAAGGTCTTTGTTACCAGCCCAATTTCGGAGCAGAATTGCTCTACCTTAAGCCGGACCCTGAATTACCGGGTAAAACGAACGATCTGTTTGCGGTTGCGGGCACTGCCAAAGCGGCACCCTGCGAACAGTCTCTCTATGCCCTGACTGTGGTCTGGTCCTTTGCCATGCCCTCCGATGGCTGCGGCGCGGAAACCGCGCGGGTTTTAGATGGCGTGGGCAAGGGGCCAATCTCAAGAAGGTCCCCAACATGGGTTCGAGTCCTGAAAATCGTATGAGGTGGCAACTCGAGCACGCTGTCGGCCTTCAAAATGACTTTTGAGATCCGGAACGGGCGGACGTGTTCCTCAATGTGGACTACATGGTTGCTCCGGTCGAGGAATAGGATGTCGATTGAGAACAACATGCCGATAGTGTGCACGCCATAGGAAGGGACGATCCAGAGCCCCTGCCCAGGCCGCGCCCAACGGCTTGTCCTTCCCAATAGACCCACGAGCCGGCCCATGTAACTATCGGCCACCGAAGCATTCGTAGCGACGAATGTTTCGCGAGTCTTATTGTATACGTACACTCGTTTCCGGTTGTTATTACCCACGCCTATTGCTCCCAACTCAAACTAACGGCTAAACACTTAGTCTCGCGATGCCTGCCGCTTACGGCGCCAGATGATGATGTACAACACGATAACTGCTCCAATTCCAGCGATAATTCGAACGGTAGTAACGTCCATTTTGTTTCCTCCAGGCTTTTAGTTTGTTTGTGCCTCTAACCTTCTTCCTTGAGGCTGTCCCCAGTAATACCTTTCTAAATCCTTAATGATGCATTGAGACGAACTGACGAAAGATTGTAATGATCGCGGGCCCCAGAATAACCACAAACAGCGCCGGGAAAATGAAGAACACGAGCGGGGGCACCATCTTGACAGGCGTCTTGGCAGCTGCTTCCTCTGCCCGTTGACGGCGCTTCATGCGCATATCGTCCGCATGAACGCGCAGGGACTGAGAAACGCTGGTCCCGAATCGGTCGGTCTGGATCAGCATGGCGACCAGTGCCTTGATGTCGTCTACGCCCGTACGAGTAGCAAGTTCACGCATCGCTTCGATTCGGGTCCGTCCCACTCGGATCTGGGCATTGACCAGGTCCAGTTCACCGCAGAGTTCGGGGTGAGTAATTCTCAACTCCTGAGAAACGCGCATGAAAGCCTGATCAAGTCCCAGGCCGGCTTCGATACAAACCACCAGCAGATCCAGGGCGTCAGGCAGAGCCTTTCGCAGGATCGTTTGCCGCCTTCGGACCCGGCGGGAGAGCCACATATCCGGCAAGAGAAAGCCTGCAAGCAGTGCAACAATCCAAACCAGCAATGGGTTCGAGGTGTTTGCAAGCCCGGAGAAATAAACAATGGCCGCAAAAATGATTGGCAGAAGGACCTTGGCTCCGCGCAAGGCCATGATTGCTTCGGGACGGCGGTAGCCGGCTCGCACCAGCATCAGTTTTGTGCTGGATAAGTCTTTGGCGGAAGTGGGAAGCAATTTGCCGACATCACTCAGCACGCGAGCGGCTTGCTGGGTACGCTTCTCGCGAAAAGAAGTTTTGCGCTGGGTAACCAGAGGCTGCCAAAGCCTGGACAGACGGTCGGCTATAGGAAATTCGCCAGGTGATAAGGCGTAAACCAGCGCACCCGCAATCACGACGATCGCTAAGAATGTCAGTCCTGCTGCCAACCAGACCATTTTCTTTCCCTCAGTTGACTTAAACGTCGATGTTAACGATTTTCCACAACATCAAAGACCCCACCACCTGCAGGAAAGCAGCAAGTGCGATGATGTAGGGTCCCATGGGATCAGTGAACAACGGTTTCATATAACTCGGATTCAATCCTCGCAGGACGAGTCCCATGATAGGAGGAAGTGAAATAAGAATGGCTGCCGTCATTCGTCCCTGGGCGGTCTTAACCTTTACTTCACCAAGAATTCTGAAACGTTCCCGCACCACGTGAGCGAGGTTATCCAGAATTTCCGCCAGGTTGCCGCCGGTTTCCTTCTGAATCAGCACAGCCGTTACAAAGAAGCGAACGTCAATCAGCGGGATCCTTTCAGAAAGATTCAGAAGGGCATCACGCAGCGGAAGACCGAAATTCTGTTCCTCAAAGGTAGTGCGGAACTCACCAGCGACCGGCTCAGACAGTTCAGTCGTGATCATTTCAAGGCCGGTTGAGAAAGAATGACCGGCGCGAACCGCGCGTCCGAGCAGATCAATCGCCTCAGGGAATATCTTTTCAAAGGCCTTCAGGCGACTCCTGCGCTTGAAGGAAACAAACCCGATGGGAATCAGAGCGCCCACCGGTATAGCAATCAGGCCCAGCAGCGGGTTGAGCATCACCTTGGTGACAACCAGGTAGGCCGCTACAGACAGGACAAGGCTGAACAGGATAAGCCTGCCCGGCTTGACTCGCATTCCGGCCTGGCCAATAAAATTCCTGAGCCTGTCAGACCACTTCCATCTCAGCAGCATCTTGTGAATGGCAGGAACGTCGCTGAGCAGTTCGTCACGAACCACTTTTAACTCAAGGGATTCATTCCCGCGTTTCGCGCTGCGCTCGATCGCATCCAGTCGTTTTGCAACAACTTTGTCCGGAGCGGGGCCTCCCGTTGAAGCAAAAAGGACAGCTCCCACGATCAACAGGATAATTAGGAATGTCAATCCGGCTAATGCCAGCGCCATCTTAATCTCCTTAGCGAACGTTTGCCCCGGCGTGCTCGAACATCTCAACCGGAAGATGGATGCCAGAGGTTACCAGTCGTTCAGCGAACTTCGGTCGAATTCCGGTGGGCACAAACTGGCCCAGAACTTCGCCGTTTTCGCCGATTCCCATTTTTTTGTAAATAAAGATGTCCTGCATGGTCACAATTTCGCCTTCCATGCCTGTTACTTCCGCCAGGTTTGTTACGCGCCTTCTTCCATCGCTCATGCGGCTAACCTGCACAACAACGTCAATTGCCGAAGCAATCTGGCGGCGGATGGCACTGTCGGGAATGTTGAGGTTGGCCATCGCGACCATTGTCTCCAGGCGGGAAAGGGCATCACGGGGCGAGTTGGCGTGAATTGTGGTTAAAGATCCGTCATGGCCCGTGTTCATGGCCTGCAACATGTCGAGAGCTTCTTCGCCACGAACCTCGCCGACGATGATGCGGTCCGGACGCATACGAAGGCAGTTGATTACAAGTTCGCGCTGGCGAACCGCACCCCTGCCTTCAACGTTCGGCGGCCGGGTCTCAAGGCGAACCACGTGGTCCTGGTGCAACTGCAATTCTGCCGCGTCCTCAACAGTAACAATGCGCTCACGGTTTGAAATAAACGAAGACAACACGTTCAGGAGTGTGGTCTTTCCTGCGCCGGTTCCTCCGGAGACCAGTACATTCAGGCGTGAGTAAACGCAGCCGCGCATGAGTTCGACCATCTTCGATGTCATTGAATCATTTTCAACGAGTTCCGTTGCCGTCAAAGGGTCACGTCCAAAACGGCGGATGGAAAGGCACGGCCCGTCGATAGCGAGAGGAGGAATAATCGCGTTGACGCGGGAGCCATCTGCAAGACGCGCGTCGACCATGGGTGAAGACTCATCGATTCTGCGTCCCACGGCGGAGACAATCCGGTCGATGATGGACATCAGGTGCGTGTCGTTCCGGAAACTGGCGGCGGTGCGTTCCAACAAGCCGTTCCGTTCAATGTAGACGTTCTTGTAGGTATTCACCAGGATGTCGGAAATGGTATGGTCCTTCATCAGCGGTTCGAGAGGTCCGAGCCCGAAAACTTCGTCAAGCACTTCCTGAGAGAGCCGCTCTCTCTCAGTCAATGTCATGGGGGCGTTTTCTTCAGCCGCAAGAGTCTCGACCATTTCCGCGACTTCGGCTTTGACGGTGTTGCGGTCAAGCTGATTAATCCGTTCGAGGTCCAACCGTTGAATCAGCTTGTGATGAATGGCTACCTTAATGCTGCTCAGGTCGTTCCGCATCTGATTTGGTGTGCCCATAATTTACTTACCTCTTTGATGTGTTGGAAAACAGACCGAAGATGGTATTCCCTTTCTTTTCTTGTTCAGTCACGCTGATTCCCGCCAGTCGGGATGCCAGCTGCTGAAAATTCGAGACCAGCGGGTTATTGTGGTTCCGGGAGAGAGGCGTCCCCAGATTGATAGCTTCACTGACCTGCCTGAAATCATTTGGCAGCCGTGCAAAAACTGGCTGCTTGGTCCGCTTCTCAAACGCCTTGATTGCGTCTTCGTCGGTCCGATGATAGCGATTGATAATAACGCGGCATTGATCAGGTTCAATTCCCCACGACGAAAGCTTTGTAAGATGCTTTTCCAAGGTCCAGAGGGCAGGGACATCAGCTTCTGCTACAAGCATCACCATGCGGGCCAGACGAAGCAACGGCCTTGCATGCATGTTGTAATTTGATCCCATATCCATCACGACGTGGCTGGAGCAACTCTGGGCCACATTGACAACCCTGAGCAGGGCAGACGGCATGATTTCATCCCACTCATCCGGATCGGTCGCGCCGGCCAGGACTTCCAGGCCGCTTTTCTCATGAACAGAAAGCAGGGCGTTAAAAAAGTGGCTGTCCAGCCGCTCGAGATTTCCAGTAGCGTCGCGGATAGAGAAACGGGACCGGAGATCGAGAAGGAGGGTGACATGTCCCATGGGTCGTGCAAGATCCATGAGGATGACGCGTTTTTGGGTCACGCGTGCGAGTTGAGCACCCAGGTTGACAGCTACCGTAGTGGAACCGACTCCGCCCTTCGCACCCATGACAATAATGAGCTTTCTTTCAAGTGACTTTTCTCCTGGAGTCTGCTCGTCAATGATGCGCTTTAATGCTGCTTCAAGCGAAATTGTGTCGACTGGATGAGCAAGAAACTCACGGACTCCACTTCGCATGGCCTGCATCAGAAGATCCGGGTCAGGCTGTTTGAGTGGTGAACAAGCGATAACACATACAGAAGGTCGAAGCCGCCGGAGATGCGCTCCGAATTCGAGCGAAATCTCGGTACCTCCCGCAAGGTCGAGGAGCACAACATCCGGTATGTTCTCGCCTGGCTGCGGATGCTGCTCAGCAGAGGGAGCCCATTCAACCACGGACTCAGTCAACCCCGTTTGCTCAATACAGGCCCGCAGGTACGAAGTGCTTTTGGCGTCTGTAGCTACAACAGCCGCTGTCAACATGAGTCAATCCTCTTTCCAACCACCAAATCTCACTTTTCAGCGCTACTGACCGGACTGCGTGCCAACCGCCGGGGGCATGAAGCGCATCGGGAATTGCGGCCCGGCCGGAACCTGACCCGGAGGCAGCGGATGAACAATCTGCGGCGTCACGAGGACCAGCAATTCAGTTTTGTTCTTGCTCAGATTTTCGCTCTGGAAGATCTTTCCTAAAAGGGGAATATCACCCAGTCCAGGAATCTTCTCAAGAGTCTTTGTAACGCGATTGTCCATCAAACCGGCAATGACAAAGCTTTGCCCATCGTGCAGTTCCATCTCAGATTCCACCCTGCGAACAGCTAGGGCAGGGATGGTGAAGCCGGTGATTGTCAAGGCATTTGAATAATCAAGAGTCCTGACTTCAGGCTGAACCTTCAGGTGAATCTCGTCATCGGGAAGAAT
>JBJKQZ010000084.1:0-3146 GCA_046704865.1 Terriglobia bacterium | reverse complement strand
CTTCGGATGCTGCCGACATCGGCATTTTCTCAGCACCTTCGGGAACCGCTACCGTGCCGCGGCTGCTTCAAGGCTCGGATGTGACAGAGAACCACGCGGGCCGCGACAACTGGCAGCGGACTGTTTACTCCGCACTTGACCTGAACACCCAGGCTGAACGGCTGCTTGCCGGTGAAACACTCAACCCGTCCGGCAACTGGTCAAGCTATCCTCCTCATAAACACGACCGCAAGAACCCTCCCAATGAAGCGGTGTTAGAAGAGGTTTACTTTTTCCGCATCAAGCCTTCACAAGGTTATGGATTCATCTGGACCTACACGGAACCTGGCGACCCCGAAGGATTTTCGACTGTGTTTGTGGTTCACGACGGTGACACTGTGCTGCTTCCGAAAGGCTATCACCCTGTTGTCGCGGCCCCCGGCTATCAACTGCACTACACCTGGGTGCTGGCGGGTGAAGAACGCCGCTACGGCGCGTGGAGTGACGATCCGCAGCATGCGTGGGTCAAACAGCAGTAGCACATTTCACCGTTAACGGGAATCTCTGCGCCAAAACTTCGCCAGACGGAAAACTGCCGTCGCGAGTGATGCTGCCTGCGACACCGGGAAAATTGTTTTGCCAGTATTCTTTTGACAAGCTCTTTTCGCGGGCGTATGATGCCTTCCGCCACGAGCAACAGCTTTCAAACTTTGTAGAACGGTCTTCGATCTGCAATCTTCCGGCGAGACCGAACCTTTGCGTGCCACAGTTTGGATGACCAAAGCTATCGTGGAGTCATGGGGCTGAATTTCCACTGGCAGTAACCGCAATCTGGCACGCTGGCTGACCCGAATTTTTCAGAGCTGAATTGAAACCAGCAATGACAATACAACCGTCAGAACACCAAAAAGGCAAACTGCCACAACTTCGTTGGTGGATTTGCGGTCTGCTCTTCTGTGGGTCCACGGTCAACTATATTGATCGCGGTACCATTGCCATCCTGGCGCCTCATCTTCAGCAGATTTTCCACATTACTGACGCTGATTACGGATGGATTATTGCCGCTTTCATGTGGGCCTACGCCATGTTTATGCTGATTTCCGGCGGTATTATTGACTGGCTGGGCACAAGGGTCGGCTATGCGATTTCAATGGGGTGGTGGGGACTGGCCACAATCGGCCATGCGCTGGCGCGCGGCGTATTCTCCTTTGGTATTGCGCGGTTCTTACTGGGCGCAGGTGAAGCCGGCAACTTTCCGGCATCCATCAAAGCTGTAGCAGAATGGTTCCCCAAGCGCGAGCGGGCGCTCGCCACGGGCATCTTCAATTCCGGAACCAACATCGGCAATGTTGTCGCGTATCCGATTGTGGGGGCTATCCTGCTTCACTGGGGGTGGCGGGCGGCCTTCGTCGTCACCGGCTTGATTGCCCTCGGCATTATGGTGGCGTGGCTGGTGCTTTATCGCGTGCCCAGGCTGCATCCATGGCTTTCAATTGACGAACTCCGGAAGATCGAATTCCGTGAGCCGGAAGAAGAAGATGAGCCGGACAGCAAGATCGAGTGGGCACGGCTATTGCGCTATCGCGGGTCGTGGGGATTTATTGTCGGCAAGTTCCTGACCGATCCCATCTGGTGGTTTTATGTTTTCTGGCTGCCCAAATATCTGGTCCAGGCACGCGGGTTCAGCATTCAACAGCTCGAGTGGTTCGGCACCATTCCCTTCATCACAGCTATCATTGGCAGCGTGGGTGGCGGATGGCTTTCCGGCTTCCTCATGCGGCGGGGATGGAGTTTGAATGCCAGTCGCAAGACCGCCATGGCTGTGTGCGCGTTCTCTATGCCCGCTGGCATCGCTGCTGTGCTTACCGGTAAAGTCTGGCTGGCGCTGGCGCTGATTTCCGTGTCTACTTCGGCTCACCAGGGATGGTCGGCCAATCTCTTTACGCTTACTTCAGACATCTTTCCAAAGCGCGATGTCGCTTCCGTAGTCGGCATCGGTGGCGCCGCCGGCGCGGTAGGCGGCTTCATCATCGCCCCGCTCGCGGGATACATCCTTCAATTTACTCACTCCTACGTCCCGCTATTTATCATTTGCGGAACCATGCATCCCATCGCGCTTGCTCTGCTGCACATCATTGTACCCAGAATTAAACCGATTACTCATCCCTCCAAAGCCTGAAAGCAATTGCGCATTCGCGACGGGCGTGTGCGGCACTTCTATTGCTGGCTCAGCGCTAAAGCGTTGAAGAGCTTGTCAGCCGTCATGCCTTTGGCGACCACCACAGCGGGTTCCGTGTACAGGTCAAGCGATCCGGCTTTCAGGGGCCGGCCAAATTCATCCTGCCAGGCCAATCCTTGCCGGCCAGGATGCAAAGCGCTTTTCGCGTCCGGCAGGTCCGTCCATACCACGGCAGCAGAGCCCCAGTTTCCTGACACGACGGTCCCACCTACGCCGTTCTGCAGGTGCTCAAAAAGAGTATCCACTGAATAGTTCCCCGGGTTCCGATCTATGGTGCGCGGCCGTGGGTGTGAAACCTGATGAATCAACGAACTCCATCGCGCGCTCAAGACGCCGGGGTCCGGTATCAACAATCTTCCCTTCAAGTTCGCACGTGATGCGAATTCCTTCTGTTTTTCCCACTGGTAGCGTGCCAGCGCCAGTTCGGTTCCCAGCGCAACGCCAGCTTCAGGGTCGCGCCCGTTCTTCGCCTCCCGATAGAGAAGTTCGCCTTTCAGCAGATGGTAGAACAAAGTGGCCTGGCGCAGAGTGAAATCCATGGACACCTGTTCGCCTGCCAGGCGCTGCCGGTAAGTAGGATTCCTGTTTTGTCGGACTGCCTGGTTCAGCAAACCAGCGGCTTTTGCCAATGGGCCAGTGATAGCTTCCTGAAGATTCTGAACACGAAATTTGAGCGCACTGTCGCTCTCACGAGCAACGCGAAGCGAGTCCCAGGCATCGCCGGGATGCTGATACGGGCAGACTTTCAACACCTCCTTCAATCCGATGTTGAGTTCCCTGAAATATTCCTTCAGTCCGGGGTCGCCAAAGTACAAAGTTGCGTATTCATCGAGCGACTTCCACAAGTCCCGGTTGGGATTCCAAAGGGCTTCAGGGTAAAGAAACATATTCACCATGGGCGTGGTGAAATTGCTGGTGTTCGTCATCA
>JBJKQZ010000083.1:0-7766 GCA_046704865.1 Terriglobia bacterium | reverse complement strand
CTGCATCCACCAGGACTTTCATGAATCCCTGGCTTTCGCCCTTCTCCACGGCTCGCCCGACGCGTGTCATTGGCCGCGAGCCTTTCAGAACACGCCGCCCCGACCCTCGCGCATCACGCTCCGTCATTCCCGCACGCCCGAGTGGCGGATCGATGTAGAGGTTGTACGCTGTGATACGATCCGCGACGCTTCTCGGTTCGTGGTCCAGAAGATTGGCTGCAACGATCTGGAAATCATTGTAAGAAGTGTGTGTAAATCCTCCACGTCCATTACAGTCGCCGAGCGCCCAGATACCCGCGACGTTGGTACGCAGTTGATCGTCCACAAGGATATATCCGTGCCCATCACGCGCCACACCGGAGTTCTCCAGGCCGAGGTCATCGGTATTCGGTGTGCGGCCCATCGCCAGCAGCAAGTGAGAACCGCTCACCTCTGGCGTGCCTTCAGTGCAATCCAGGCGCACACCGACGTCTTCATCCTCGTGCCTTGTCAACTCGATGCACGTCGCGTTGAGCCTCACCTCAACGCCTTCACGCTCGAGGATGGCTTGTACTTCAGCGGATACGTCCTCATCTTCGTGACTAATCAGCCGTGATGCCCTTTCTACGATTGTCACGTCACTGCCAAAGCGGCGGAAAATCTGACCGAATTCCAGACCCACATGCCCGCCGCCGACAACAATGAGATGTCGTGGCAGGACGTCGAGGTCCAACAGAGTGGAATTGGTTAGATACGGCGTGCTCTCTACTCCGGGCATGGACGGTATGGCGGCGCGCCCTCCCACGTTAATGAAAATCTGTGGTGCCGTAAGCACCTCATCACCAACACTAACTTCCTTTGGCGACTCAAATCGGGCGTGCCCGTGATAGACCATGCAGTTCGACGTGTTCTTGAGCCACGACTCCAAGCCGCTTCGAGATTTCCCTGTGATTTCATCCTTGCGTGCTTTGACTCGCTTCATGTCGACGCTTACGGTTCCAGCCACTTGGACTCCGAAGTCCGCCGCCCGGCCTGCCATATGCGCGTTGTAAGCGGAGGCGAGCAGAGTCTTTGTTGGGATGCAGCCTGTATTCACACATGTTCCGCCAAAGCGGTTCCGTTCGATTATGGCCACCCGTTGTCCGGCAGTCGCCAATCGGACAGCCAGGAAGGGTCCTGCCTGCCCGCTTCCAATCACGATCGCGTCAAAGTTTTTCCTCACGTTAGGCTGACCATCCTCACCTGTGAATTCGAACACTGCAGATTCACAAATCGATCACCACGTCGCCAGTCGGCCGTGAACAGCAGATCAGGAGGTTCCCATCAGCCGGCTTGTCGAGTGGCTCCGGCCCGTAGACGACCGCCCCTGAAACCAGCCCACTCTCACAGTTATGGCAAACCCCGGTTCGGCACGCCCATCGGACCGGGACATCACACGCCTCGGCCATTTCCAGGAGACTCCCGTACCGCGCCGCGTTCCAGTGTGCGGAAACGCCACTGCGCGCGAACGATACCAGCGTGCCAGTGCTTGCCTCATTGCTGGGCAGGTGCGGAGCTCGCGTCACGGCGCCGACGACGCCAGGGGTCATGGACTCGCCGCCACTAAAGATTTCGATGTGAATACGCTCCGGCTCCACCTCTAAGGCCGTAAGCGCTTCTTTCATGTCCGCCATAAATCCGGTTGGCCCACAAATGTAGACATCCGCATCTCGTGGCAATTCGAGTTTATCGAAAGTCGATCGCGAGAAACGACCCGAAGCGTTGAAATTCTCGCCCTCTTTGTCGAGTGGAGCTGGCCGAGTGTAACAGACGTAGCTGCGGCCGTTCGTTAGCGCTCGCATAAGGTGGCGGACTTCGCCGGCAAACGGATGATGCTGCCCATCGCGCGCTGTGTGCAACCAGATGACCTGACGTGTCGAACGCGCCGCCGCGAGTGCGTGCAGCATCGCCAGTACCGGTGTCGCACCAATCCCGGCACTGAGCAGTACGATCGGTCGCACTCCGGGCTGCAGAGCAAAACTTCCGCGTGGCGAGCTGACGTCGAGACGGTCGCCCACAAGGAGATGTTCTCGCAAGTAGTGACCAGCAACTCCATTCGGTTCGATCTTCACGCTGATTCGATAGCGTTCCGTTGAAGGTGGACCCGAGAGCGAGTAGCTGCGAAAAAGCGACGAGCCGCCGGTGGTAGGCTCCAGACGCACAACCACGTATTGGCCTGGTAGAGCCGTGGGGAGTGGATGACCGTCAGCCCTCTGGATGGTCAACGAGAGAACGTCCGCGGACTCGCGGTCAATTGAGGTCACGACAAGCGACTGAAATCCTGGCGAAGCGGGATGGGCCGTTGCGGCAGTCGCAAGTCCTGCGTTCCCCGTTGCAGCCGCATTCTTTTGACTCTGTAGTAGTGCCTCAAACGAGCCGCGCCATCCGGACGAAAGCGCTTCGATCCGTAATGCGCGCTCCAGAAGATCGCGTTCATGATTGGGCAAATAGAGGAGCGCATTGATCTCAGTGACGGTCATGTGCTCTCCCGCTTCTCCCACGTTCACGATTTCATCGCCCTCACCCACCTCGCCTTCACGGAGGACTCGGAAGTAGAATCCCGGCCGACCGCTAGACGTCAGCAATGCCGCCATCCGGGGTTCGTTCAATCGAATGCCGACGCGGAAGCATGTAACGCGAGGTTGAGTGACTTCGAATAGTGCGGTGCCGATCTGATATCGGTCGCCAATGCATACCGCATCGTCAGACAATCCTTCCACTGTGAAGTTCTCGCCAAACTGGCCGTAGACGAAGTCAGCCCACTTCAACCGCTCCTGCCAATAGCGATACGATTCAATCTGATACACGAAGACGGCTCGATGCTCACCTCCGTGCCCGGCCAGGTCGCCTTGACCGTCTCCATCGAGGTTCAACCGGGCGACGCGACAGCGACCACGCACCGGGTTCTTCCATATCCCGGTGTGTACCGTGCGCCCCTTCCACGTAATGTCGCGTGGGAGCCCGACATTCACTGACAGTAGCCCAGCCATACCGTTAAGGTTCCTCCCGCATGAATCTTTCCATCACCAAAGTGACGGCGTGCTAATCCTAGTGGGCGGCTTCCCGAAGGATGAATCGGGAAAGTCTCCTCAGCGCGGCGTCACGTAGTCTGCTGAACCCATTGCATCCGCCAGGCTGGCGCCTCGGAAGGATCTGCGAAATACTGTGTTTCGTAAACGACTTTCCCGTTACAGAACTCCATGATACTCACCGTATATGCCAGTCGTCCCTGGTATGTAATTGTGTATTCCTTGATCCAGAGATCACCGTTTCCGAGAATGCGCTTGACCTTAAAGCCGGACGGCTTGCCGGGATGGTGACTCCGCAAGGCCTGCAAATTCCTCCGCCCTAGAATTCGCTCGTCCGACTGCGAATAATCACAAATGGCATCCTCATCGTAAATATCGTGTTCCGCGTTTGCATCACCGGCTGGCGACGCGCGCCAGTGCCTGTCGAGCGCCGTGCGGATTTGCTCCTCTTGCATGGGCAGCTGTGGTGGTTTCGCTTTCATGTTCATCTCCCTTGCGGTATGAAACCTGGGACGCCGGTTTTCACTACCTCATTCAGCCTCTGTCGGGTCTGAATTCGATTGATTTCCTCAAGCGCATCTTCCGGAAGAGGGGAGATGTCGAAATTCTCTCTCGCCCGGGCCGCACTCCTGGGTGTGGTAAGCAAAGCCGTGCCGCGCTGCACCGCCCAAGCCAGTAGTGCCTGCGCCGGAGTTTTTCCAACTCGCGCGGCGATAGCCGAAATGACTGGATCTTCGAGCAATCCGGGCTTCATCCCGTGACCTAATGGTGCAAAAGCCAAAAACACAATGCCCTTGTCCTTGCAGAATCCTAATAACTCCCTTTCCGGCAGGTACGGATGCGATTCTACTTGGACCACGGCCGGCTTAATTCTCGCAGATTCATAGACGGACCTCAGTTCGCTTAAACTGATGTCTGAGAGCCCGATGGCCCGGCATTTGCCCTGATCCACGAGGCTTTCCATCGCCTTCCAGGTGTCGAGCAAAGTTACGTCGTGATCGTAAATGACGTTGCCGTTCTGATCCCGCGGGTCCTGATCGTCGCCGGGTTTGAATGCAAATGGGGTATGGATGAGATAGAGATCCAGGTACTTCAGCCCGAGCCTGTCCAAGCTGGCCTCGAACGCCGGCCCCACGCGCTCGGGCTGGTGATTGGTATTCCATAGTTTTGTGGTAACAAAAATGTCCTCACGCGTAAGCCTTCCAGCCGCAAGCCCTGCCTGGAGCGCCTCGCCGACCTCGCGCTCGTTCCCGTATCGTTCCGCGCAATCGAAGTGCCGAAACCCGGCGTCTAAAGCGTCTCTGGTCGCACTTATAGTCACGGCTGTGTCGGGAATTAATGTGCCAAATCCGAGGGCTGGCATATGGCCGGCTCCCTGATTAAGTGGAATTCTCGTCATCCGCAGATCAGAAGATTCAATCATGGTTACACCTCTAAGGGGCTCGAGTTTTGATACCAGGTGAAGTCCGACAGTTTACGTCATCCCCAGGAACCAAACGATCTCCACATCCGCCAGCGTCACTACTGACGGATCCGTCAAAAAAACTTGGGACCTATGTCCCGGAATTTTTCTTTCAATTCGTCAATATGTTCTGATTGGAAGTGACGCATCAGATGAAACGTAGTGACGCCGTTTTAGGAAGTCCTCTCGATGTTAAATTTCCGGTTGTCGCGATTGGAAACCTCACCATGGGTTAAACAAAAGATGTGCGACTGTATTCCTTTGAAAAAGCGTTTCTCAGCGCGCCAATGATTGCTCAACTCTCAGAAATCCTGATCTTTCAGAACAATTGAAACGAGGTCGTCTACTAGTGCGAAGTTGATTGGAGATTTACGGCATGCGGTGCTAAGTCATGGCTAACATGCCTCTGGTTTTCCTTGAATTTCAAAACCAAGCCTAGGCCCTAAGTCCCCGGTGTATTGATTGCTTGATGATCTGCGCTTTGGCGAATCAACTTCGAGATCTTCTTCGCAAGGTCGTGTGTGGCTCTAAGGTTCCCTCCAAATAGGCGGACTTTGCCTTGCACCTGACGGTCCATCAGTGTATGTCCATCCCGCGTGACCAACCGAACGTCAGCTTTAATAAGGGTCCATCCTGCCACCGTCGTTACCTCACGTTCTTTCTCGCTGCCGTGCTTGAAGCCCTCAACTGTTATATGCAACTTCAGCAACTCAGGATCACCAGTGGCAAGGCGGTCGCCGCTTCGATACACCCGCTGAAACGCGCCTGCTTTGGTCACTTCCTCAACCAGATTTTCGTAGATAGCGACACGAAATTCAGGTGACATTGCAACGCCGTTGGCTTCGACGGGTTCGATCTGCACGGCGTCACTTGTGAAGTTATTACCCGAAGCCTGTGCCAAAACGGATTGCGGCAGAAGAACGGCACCGCCGGCCAGGAGTACCCACCCTATTCCTATCATCACGTCAAGCCATAAATCCTGGCTGAAGATATATTTGTTCATGCCGGTTTCTCTCCTGTGATTGCGGCTATGGTTTTGCGGTTGTTCCAGGCACTCCGCCGACGGTTGCACCCCGGCCGGCCAGCAATTGCATAATCCGAGAAGCCTGTCCCTTGGGGAGTGTAAAGATGGCGCCATGAAGTCCCTTATTTGAATCCCGATACTCCAATGTCAAAACGTCTATCTTTCTGCTTGCCAGCAAGCTAACAACTCGCGAGCTTTCATAGGGCATGGCCAGCTCAACCAAAATACCGGTCTTGCCTCTAACCAACTCCTGGTTCTCCTGGCCCGCGTAAACATTCTGAATTGACGGGATGCCGATCTTTGTTGTCGAAGGGCCTCTTACGAATATCAAGGCCTTGTCTCCAACCATCAACTTGCCCTTAGCACCACGCTTGACGTGTTCGAGACCAAGAATATGAGTCGCATGTGTGCCTCCATCGGCAGGCGCCGGTTCGGATTGCTGACCGAATAGATAAGCTGAAGGAGTGAAAAGCAAAGCAGCAGTGCTCAAGAGGACGAAACAGACCAATTGAACTGCGAAATGCTCCTTCCGTAACAAAGCGAAGTGAAATTCAATCAACATAGACAACTCCTGATGCTTTAGAGTATCCCGTCGAAACTAATCACCCACTGCAACCTCTTTGGCCTGGATTCAAGAATCCGTGGCCGAGAGACATGATGAAAATCTCAGGCTGGTTTCCCTCTGGACAGCAGTATTAATTGCCTACCCAGCAGGATTTTGGCCGCGGCCATAAAGTATTCCGTCAGTCTTAATCCACCGCGGTTCGTCGCAACCCTTACACGCACCGGATTCCGCCTGTCAGGAGGTCTGTGCCGTAACGCGAAAATCCTCCTGATCAGCAGTGGCAGGGTTGTGCCATCCACCGGGAGGTGGAATTCTTTGCTCCACTTCCGCCGGGCCCCAAGTGCCTTTGTCGTATTCGAAGACCGGAGTATCTGCTTTCAACACCGGGTCGACAATTCTCCAGGCTTCCTCCACATAGTCCTCCCGCGCAAAGTGTCCGGGGTCGCCCGCCATGGCGTCGCCCAGTACGCGCTCGTAAGCTTCCATTTCCTCGGGACAGGGGTGGCGGCTGGCCACCATCTCGACCATTTCGCCCTTCATGGCTTCGGTCGGGCCCATCACCGTAGTGCCTACGGCAATCGTCATCTCAGGGCTGATCCGGAACCGCATGTGGTTTCTGGTAAGATCGCTTTCGGGGATCACGGCAGGAGGCTTTCGAAAGCGGCCGATCACCTCTGTACAGGTCGCCGGCAGATTCTTTCCAGCCCGGATGTAAAACGGAACTCCCTTCCAGCGCCACGAATCGATCTCGAGACACAGTGCGGCAAACGTCTCCACCTTTGAATCCGGCGCTACTCCCTTTTCCTGCCGATAGCCGCGGAACTGCCCTCGCACCAGATTCCCAGGCTCAAGCGCTGGAATGGCTTTCAGTACTTTGGCTTTTTCGTCCCGAAGGGTTTCGCTGTCGGTTCGCACCGGAGGCTCCATGGCTAGATTGCACAACACCTGAAAAAGATGGTTCTGGATGACGTCGCGGATGGCGCCCGTCTGGTCATAAAAAGCCCCGCGGCCTTCGACCCCGAAGTTTTCCGCCATGGTGATCTGAACGCTCTCAATGTAGTTCCGGTTCCAGAACGGTTCCATAAAAGCATTCGCGAACCGGAAGATCACCACGTTGTTCACCGGCCGCTTGCCGAGATAGTGGTCAATGCGGAAGATGCTCGATTCCGGGAAGACCGAGTGCAACACCCGGTTCAACTGCTGTGCGGAAGCAAGGTCATGGCCGAACGGTTTCTCCACAATCACGCGGGCCATTTCGCAGCCCGAGCCTGAGGCGCAACCTCTCTCGGCCAGCTGCTGCACAACGGTTTCAAACAGCGCGGGAGGAATGGCCAGATAGTGGGCCGGCCTTTGTGCGAAACCCAGCGCCCGCCGTATCCCCTCAAACGTACCCGGGTCCCGGTAGTCGCCGTCGACATAATGGAGAAGACCGCTTAATTTCTCGAAAGCTGCAGCGTCGACTCCGCCGTGTTTCTCCAGGCTGTCGTGCGCCCGCGCCCGAAGCTGGTCAAGATTCCAGCCCGCCTTGGCCACGCCGATCACCGGCACATTCAGGTGGCCGCGCTTGACCATGGCCTGCAGGGCGGGAAAGATCTTTTTATAGGCCAGATCACCTGTGGCCCCGAAAAAGACCAAGGCGTCTGAATGAGCGTTTGCCATCAACAAACT
>JBJKQZ010000082.1:0-3142 GCA_046704865.1 Terriglobia bacterium | reverse complement strand
TCAGCAGCGCCTTACCGATCCCTTTGCGACGAAACGCCGGCCTCACAAAAAGATCCTCCAGGTAAAGACCGGCCCGGCCGAGCCAGGTGGAGTAGTTATAGAAGAAGAGCGCAAAGCCGGCTGCGTGGTTTTCCCATTCGGCAATGACAACTCGAAATTTCGGATCGGAAGAAAAGCCGTCGCGCCGGATGTCTGCTTCTGTAACCACAGCTTGTTCAAGCGCGGATTCATAATCAGCCAGCTCGCGAACGAGCTGAACAATCAGAGGAATGTCGTTAGCTTCCGCTGGACGAATTTTGAGCATTGAGGAACCCCCCGAAGCATGTTACCTGAAACATTTGTGCATTGTGAAAAGCAGCATTGGAAAATTGGCACGGCTGGCACATTCCACATTGAAAAGAAAAGCGGGTTGAACCCAGTTCGCGCATTCGTTACTTTAGGCTTTCGCAACTGCGGATTTGGAGAACTTAACCCTGGAACGTCTTTTGCTGAACTTGCCGCCGGAGAAGTGATTCATGCACGGTGAGTATGATCGCGCTACTGCGCCGCGCGTTTTTATGACGGCAGTTCATGGAGCTGCGGTTGCAGCCACCGGCTGGCTGTTGTTGGGCGGTGGGCTGGAAGCTGTGCGCACACATTGGAGCGGAGACTGGAATCTCGCCTCGCCCCTCCGCAGATGGCTGCTATTCAGCGCCGTGCTGAATTACTTTCTCCGGGTTTGTGCTAGCAGCTTTTATTTGTTGAAGCGCAGGATGGGTTGGGGCGAGGCCGCACTGATCGCCATCTGGATACCCATTATCGACCTCCTTTTTGCCACGCTCGGTGGAATTAATCCTGGTGCCGTCGGGCTTGTCACCGTGCTCGGCGTGCTCCTCTACGTAGTGGGGTCTTACCTCAACACCGCCTCGGAGCTGCAGAGAAAGCGGTGGAAGGAAAACCCGCAAAACACAGGCCACCTGTTCACCGGAGGCCTTTTTCGCTACGCAATGCACATCAATTACTTTGGGGACCAAGTGCTTTTCACAGGTTTTGCCCTGATCGCTGGCTGTGCCTGGACGCTTCCGGTCCTGTTGCTGATGTTGGCTGGCTTTCTGTTCTTCAATATTCCTGAACTCGACCGGCACCTGCGTGCGCAATATGGTGCTGAGTTTGAAGCCTACGGACGCGAAACCCGCAGTTTTGTTCCATTCCTGTATTGATTCCAATTTAGCCCGCATGTCTTCTATCAGTGCAAGTGACTCGCAGGGACCATTTCCTTACCAGTATTTTGTGGACCGCACCCGCCAGTTCCCCAGGTGGAATGGGAGTCTTACCGCCTTCATTCTTTCACCTGGAAGAGTGGACTTTGGCCTCCCTTAGGCCTGTCGAAGTTCCTCCAGTTGACACGTGCCCACATCTGATATTTAATGGCGGCCTTACATAAGGAGGCGTCATCATGATTACACGTCGCAATTTTCTTGGAGTGTTGGGAGGAGCAGCGGCTGGCGCGGCCTTCCCGATTCGCAATGCCCTGGCGGCAGGGCAACTTGCGTGGCCAGGGCCCATTGGTTTGGAGCTCTATACGGTCCGCGACCGCTTTGCGAAGGATCCGGCAGGAACGCTGAAACAGGTTGCCGCCGCCGGCTACAAGGAGGTTGAGATCGGTCCCGGCGCCAAGCCCGGCTCGCTGAAGCAGGACCTGCGCGCTGCCGGCCTCACTGCCCCAAGCGGCTATTTTGAACCGGCCAAGAACATTGAGGAGTGGAAAAAGTCCGTCGATCTTGCCCATTCCTACGGCCTGCAATACATTGTGATCGGCGACAACCCCGTCCTTGATGAGGCAGCCTGGAGGCGCCGCGCCGAGTTCTTCAACAAGTGCGGAGAGGTTTCGCAACAGGCTGGCATTCAGTTCTGCTATCACGCTCACTTCCATGAATTCGCCAAAATTGACGGCACCACCGGGTACGACATTATGCTCAAGGACTGCAGCCCCAAGCTGTTGAAAATGGAGATGGATATCTTCTGGGTCACTTACGCCGGCGCTGACCCTCTCCACTACTGGCGGCTTTATCCAGGTCGTTTCCCCCTGCTGCACATCAAAGACATCCGGAAAGGCGTCAAGATCAATCCTCAGAAGTCGCCCAAACCCGGCGCGCCGAACCCCTTTGCGCCCGTCGGCCAGGGACGCATCGACTGGCAGCGCATCTTCGACCACGTCCATGAGGCTGGCGCCAGGCACATCTTTGTGGAGCAGGATGAGTGCAACCTGCCGGAGCTCGAGGCAATAAAGATCAGCTACAACTATCTTCGCCACCTCAGGCTGAGTTGATCGCACCCTGTTCCCGTGAATTTAAACGCCCCGGAACTCCGAATATATCTTTTAGAATCAATGGATAATGGCTTGTAGAGCGCGGCCGTGGCTGCCGTGACTCACCACCCCAAGCCTGCGCCCGTTTGGCCTGTATTATCCATGGATTCTAATGTCAAAGGGTCGTACTAGTTTGCCGGGAAGGCAGAGGCCTTGGGGTCGGCCTGGCTGATAAGCGTATCCTGAGGATAGGACACCACTTGGATCCGCACGGGAGTCAGCCCCGCTCCCAGAAACCCCAGTTTTTTTGCGGCTCCCATGCTCACATCGAGCACGCGGCTTGCAACAGCAGGACCGCGGTCTGTCACTTTCAGAATCAAAGTCCGTGCATTCAGCAGGTTAGTGACTCTGATTCGGGTTCCCAGAGGAAGTTCCCGATGGGCACAAGTCATGCCATCCATGTCGAAAGGCTGTCCACTGGCGGTTGGAAGCCCCTGAGACTCCGGTCCATACCAACTTGCCACGCCAAACTGGGAATTGGCGGCTGCGGCCATTGGCGCCTGCAACATCTTCAACTCAGGAGGCCTGGCTTCGGATCGCGCTGAGAGCGCCACAAACGCGGCCACTGCGCAACCCATAACAAGATTTCTCAAATGCCCTCCATCAAATTCCGCGTCGAGCAGATTTTCGTCTGGCCCCACCCATTCTTTCTGTTCGCGGAATTGTAATGTTATAACTCCAGCCTAAGGAGCCCTGGCAGGGGGAGTCAAGACGAATCGCTGTTTGCACCTACCGGCCGGTTGGTCAGCAAGTTCCGCGATTTCTTGCGGGTAGCGTCTGTTTCCTACTTAAGGA
>JBJKQZ010000081.1:0-6199 GCA_046704865.1 Terriglobia bacterium | reverse complement strand
CAGTTATCCATTCTGCCTCCGCAGAAATAGCTCTGAGTGTTTAGTTGGTTCGAACCACGTAGGTCTGAGTTGCCAGCATGTCACGCACCAATTGGCTTGCCAGTTGTTCCGCCTGTTGCCGGGTGTTTTCCTGGCCCACAAGAACCAGGTTAAACACGCCTGTGCCGTGGTCTGCGGTCTTGATGATGACCGGTTGATACTTCTTCTCTATGCGCTCCTTCAACCTTTCCGCATTGTTCCTGTCCAGGAACGCACCAACCTGGACTGAATAAGTGCCGCCGGAAGCATCCGGACCCGCGCTCAGGATTTGCAGCCGCACCAGCGCTGTTGAAGGCATGTGCATCGCCATTGCCGCCGCGTAGGAAAGGTCAATGATGCGCCCTTCCACAAAAGGCCCGCGATCATTGATGCGCACCACCACGCTGTCGCCATTTTCAAGATCATGCACCCGGACCATGGTGCCGAAGGGCAGCGTGCGGTGCGCAGCCGTCATGGCGTGCATGTTATAAATCTCGCCGCTCGCTGTGCGCCTGCCATCGAAGGGGCGGCCGTACCAGGAAGCAATGCCTTCCTCGCCCTGCACGATCGGCGCAGGGGGCGCGGGATGATGTTTTGGTGGGCGGGATTTGCTGGCTGAAGGCGCGCCTGACGGCGGTGCAACTACAACCGCCCGATGATGGCACGCGGTCCAGAAGGCCGCCAGCGCCCCAAGCAATACAAGGCGGCCGAATCTCTTGCACTTTCCGGCGCGGATTTTGGAGTTGAGCGTCTTGACCACGATTTCAGATTTCGGCTGTTTCTCCGTCAAGACTTGCGCGTTTTGGTTTCCGTTCCTCTAATTAATTCGGCCAAAAACATCACAACCGGCCAGTTGCCCATTCTATCGCAGGATGGCGCTTCCTGCGACGGCCTTTGAAATGGTCCCGTATCTCCGCGCGGGTCGAATATAATGATCGTTTATCTTATTCAACACGGAACTGCCGGTACTTATGCAACTTCCTCCAAAAGTCTGGTTCAAAATCGAAAGGTTCAAAGCGTGGTGGCAGTCTTCATTTGGCGAGAAGAATCCGTCGTATGACACCTCCCACCGGATGTGCCCCGAATGCCGTGCGCTGAACCCCCGCGGCACGAAGGTCTGCCCCCACTGCGGCGCCAGGATCGGCCCCCAGCGGGCACGGGGCACCACAGGAACTCCCGGACGCATCATGGGGATTATTCCCGCGCCGACCAGCGCTACTTCCATGATGGCCGCAGCCCTTGTCCTGATGTTTGTTGTGGAATGGTTCATGACAGAGCGGGCCGGCGGGATGAGCCAGACTGGAGGAATGTTTGGTGGATTGTTTGGCGGCATTCGGAGCACGGTGATGTATCGCCTGGGCGCGCTATTTGGTCCTCCGGTTGTGTATGGCGGCCAATGGTGGCGGTTGGTAACGGCGATGTTTCTGCACGCAGGCCTGTTGCACATTGGAATGAACCTGTGGGTGTTGTTTGACATCGCGCCGGAAGTCGAAGGGCTGTTCGGCATGTCCAAGTTTGTGGTGTTCTATCTCGTCACCGGAGTGGTCGGGTACATTGCCAGCCTATGGTGGATGCCAATGGCCCTTGCTATCGGCGCTTCAGGAGCCATCATGGGCCTGATCGGGGCCCTGATTGGAGCCACCTTCCACCACGGGCGGATGGGAAAAGATTATCGCAGCATGCTGTGGCGATGGGTCATCTACATCGCCATCTTCGGGCTGTTTTTCCCCGTGGACAACGCCGCCCATTTCGGCGGTCTTGGCGCCGGCATCATTCTCGGGTATCTGATTCCCGAAGGCCTGCCGGCAACCCGCCCCGCGGAAAATTTGTGGAACGCACTGGCGGTACTTTCCGTGGTGATCATCGCAGGATCATTTGCGATGATGGCCCTGCAGATTAACAATCCGATCTTCTTCCACTAATAGCTGACTGAACGCTTCCCGGCTGGACTTCAACACAGCGAAGTGTCCCGGACTTGTCGCGATTTTCAAGGGAACTAAGAAACCAGAAAATTCAGTTTCGGATAGAAGTTCTGAATGTTTTGCACATCCCGGAATGGCGTGCGATTGGTTTTGCCCGAAATCACACAGAAAAGCGCAGGCTCACTAACTCTCAGCATTCGGTCCGGGTGCCAGGCTACTTGCTGGTGGGAGCTTCCAACGGAGCGTAACGCGTTGCATTCGGGTTGCGCGCTTTTTCGTAGGCGGTTATCTGATCTTCATTGCGCAGTGTGAGTCCGATATCATCCCAGCCATTCAGCAGGCACTCGCGCCTGAAGGGATCAACCTCAAAGGAGATCTTCAGACCGCCGTCCGGAACCGGGGTTTCCTCGGAGATCGTCTGGCTTTCCAGATCGACCGTCAGTTTGTAGCCTTCATACTTTTCGGTGCGTTTGAAGAGTTCATCCACCTTGGCATCAGAGAGCGTTATAGGGAGAATGCCATTCTTAAAGCAATTAATATAGAAAATGTCGGCGTAGCTGGGAGCGATGATCGCCCGGAACCCATAATCGAGCACCGCCCACGGAGCGTGCTCGCGGCTGGAGCCACAACCGAAATTGGTCCGCGCCAGCAGAACGGAAGCTCCCTTATAACGCGGCTGGTTCAGCACGAACTCGGGGTTCAGCTTGTCGCCGTCAAGATAGCGCCAGTCATAGAACAGAAAGCGGCCGAATCCTTCGCGTGTAATGGCTTTCAGGAATTGCTTGGGAATAATCTGGTCGGTGTCCACATTCACTCGATCGAGCGGCGCAACCAGTCCCGTCAATATTGTAACGGGTGTCATTTCAACTCCGAACTGAATTCTGGATTACGAATAACGTTCATTGCCACGATGGCGTCCTACCGTTATTCCACGTGCCCCACGTCCCACTTGCGAATGTCCACAAAGTGGCCCTCCACGGCCGCTGCGGCAGCCATCATCGGGCTCACCAGATGAGTGCGGCCACCTTTGCCCTGGCGTCCTTCAAAATTCCGGTTCGACGTGCTGGCGCAGCGCTCGCCGCTCGGCAGAACGTCCGGGTTCATGGCCAGGCACATGCTGCATCCAGCGTCACGCCACTCGAAACCGGCTGCGCGGAAAATCTTGTCCAGACCCTCGGCCTCAGCCTGCGCCTTGACGCGCCGCGAACCAGGAACAGCCAGCGCTCCCTTGATGGTTGCGGAGATTTTCTTTCCGTCCAGCACGCGCGCGGCCAATCGCAGGTCTTCAATGCGGGCGTTGGTGCAGGAACCGATAAACACGCGGTCAATCGGGATCTCCGCAATGCGGGTCCCGGGCTTCAATGCCATATATTCAAGCGCCCGCTCGGCAGACTGTCGCGACACCGAATCGTTGAAAGAGCTGGGATCCGGCACGCTGCCTGTAACGTCCGTCACCATGCCGGGATTGGTTCCCCACGTTACCTGCGGAGCAATCTCCGCCGCATCGAGTTCGACCACCTGGTCATAACTTGCGCCGGGATCGGAAGTGAAGGTTTTCCATTGCTCCACGGCGTTTTCGAAATCCTTGCCGCGCGGGACGTAAGGCCGTCCCTCGAGATAAGCGAAGGTTGTTTCGTCAGGCGCCACCATGCCCGCGCGTGCTCCGCCTTCAATGGTCATGTTGCAGACGGTCATCCGGCCTTCCATGGAAAGTTCCTGGATGGCTTCCCCAGCGTATTCGATCACGTGGCCGGTGCCGCCCGCAGTCCCGATCTTTCCAATGATCGCAAGGATGATGTCCTTGGCCGTCACGCCCTGCCGGCGGTGGCCCTTTACTCGCACCAGCATGGATTTTGACTTGAATTGCGCAAGGCACTGGGTTGCCAGCACGTGCTCCACTTCACTGGTGCCGATGCCAAAGGCCAACGCTCCGAACGCGCCGTGGGTGGACGTGTGACTGTCACCGCAGACAATCGTCTGGCCGGGATTGGTGATGCCCAGCTCCGGGCCAATGATGTGAACAATGCCCTGGTTGCGGTCATTCATGTCAAACAGCAGAATGTTGTTTTCCTTACAATTGTTGGCCAGCGCGGCAAACTGTGCCACCGCTGCCTGGTCCAGCATGGGAAGGCTGCGGTCCGTGGTGGGCACGGAGTGGTCCATGGTGGCAAATGTCAGGTCCGGCCGCCGAACCTTGCGCCCGTGGGCGCGAAGCCCGGCAAAGGCCTGCGCCGAGGTCACTTCATGCACCAGATGGCGGTCAATATAAATCAGTGTCGGCTGCCCGGGTTCCTCCCGGACAACGTGAGCGCTCCATATCTTTTCATAGATTGTGCGTGGTGGCATATTCTTTACTTTAACCTATTCTGAAATACGATGGAGAACCAGTAAGGGCTGCTGCTGAACAGGTCGGTATGTTGAATCATTCGGCCACTGGAACCATATACCGACCAGTCGGTAGGTAGTGTACCACCCCGGTCTTTCCCTGTCAATTTCCCATTGATCGCCATGCGGTGGGCGCCGCGCGCCATCGCGTCAGGCAGGATTTTCAGTGCCACATCGCGCTGCAGCTTCGTACCCCGGGCGCCGTACACTTCGCCGATGCCGCCCGCGCCAAGCGCGGAAAGAATTTCATAGGGTCCGAGTTTTGTGCCCGTTTCGAGCATCATTGTTGCTTCAACAGCGCGGACCAGTTCAGAACTAGCCGCAATCCCTGTCCCGCCGGAGCGACGGGTGCCGGTCCCACCGGCTGGACCATCAGAAATCGCCGGTCGTGGGCTGACACTGCATAGTCGGGAGCGGCAAACTGTAAAGCGCCGCTCCAGCTCAAAAAGTCGCCCTCGAACAATTCCTTCGGCTTCGTCGCGGAAAACGTAGGGGTTGTCCGCACCTCAGCCTCCATCATTTTGCTTCCCGCGCGGTAGAAAAGCTCACGGCCGCTGTGCGCCCACAGTGGCTCGGTCCCTCCATCAGAAGAGATCTGCCACCTGGAGCCCTGCCCCGCGCTGGCCTGCACATAGACTTGGTCTTGCCCCGATGCGTCCGAAACGTAAGCAATCCAGCGCCCGTCGGGAGAATACGCCGCAGCGCCGAGATTGCCCGGCCCGGAGAGCAGCAGTTGCGACTTGTGCTCTCCATCGAGGGCAACCACCATCAACACAACTTGCCCCAGGGTGTGTTTGGTGTACACAACGCTCTTCCCATCCGGCGAAACGGAATCGGGTATCTGGGGCTTGGTTCCTGCAGTAAGCTGCAACACGCCTCCGCTCCCATCCACACGCTGGATCACCAGTCCCTCACCTTTGCGAATCGTGTTGTAGATCACTCTTGTCCCGTCGGGAGTCAAAGCCGGCGCAGAGCCCGGCGCAAGGTTATTGGCGTTGATGTCGACGGGTTCCAAGGTATCGCGCGTGCTGTCGTACAGCCAAATTCCAGCTTTTTGCCCCTGGACCTCCACCACGATCTTCTTGCCTCGGGGCAGGATTCGCGGGAAAAGGTAGCTGCGCTCAACGCTGGTGAGCGGCCGGACCGTGCCCCTGCGATCGACCCAAACCAGCCGCGTCTGCGGCGACACTCGATTCGTCGCCTGAAGATAGAGCAGCGTTCCATTGTCCGAAAAACTGAATTGCGCCCCGCCGCTGTAGGGCTCGGTCATCACACTCCGCAGGATCGTTACCGGCGGTCCGATGACGCGCAAGCTGGCCGCATCGAACCTGGCGGCAAGAAGGTCCGTGCCCGCCACGTAAACGATATACCCTGTCGGTACGTAGCGCGGGTAGCTTCCGCCCCGGATTAGGATTTGGTAGTTTCCCGTCGCCAGCGAGACTGCTCCAATATCGGAGTGGTCGAGCGGATTCCCAGTACGATAAACGATATTGAAGAGTGCCTCCTTGCCGCCCGGCAGCAGATCCGGCCAGCGGTGTGAGCGGCCCTCCGGCTCCGGCTCCGCATTCAGCCTGGTAACCGGCGTGGCCGAGCCCCCATTTGCCGAGACGCGCTCGAGGGGGCTGGATGGCGTCGGCGTGAACAAGATCGTGCCGTCCTTGCCCCACGCCGCGCCGCGACCGTCCTCAGCGTCGCAGATCGTCACTGGTGCGCCGCCGCCGATTGCCACCTTCTTCATTTTCCCGTCGGCGAAAAATCCGAGCCACTCCCCGTCGGGTGAAAAGAACGGGTCCATAGCCCCATCCGTTCCAGGAAGTGGAGTCCCGTGCGCGTGATCGAGCGCGCGAATCCAGAGCTGTCTATTTTCCCCATTC
>JBJKQZ010000080.1:0-5900 GCA_046704865.1 Terriglobia bacterium | reverse complement strand
TCGCGGATGGCATCATGCACGTCCGTCCGGTGCTCGACGCGGGTGGCCCGAATCCCGTACGATTCAGCGAGCTTGGTGAAGTCAGGCGAGAAGTTCAAATCGATATCGCAATAGCGCTTTTCAAAGAAGATTTCCTGCCACTGCCTCACCATGCCGAGTGAGCGGTTATTGATGACCGCAATTTTTACCGGGACCCGGTACTGCACCATGGTGGCCAGGTCGTTCAGCGTCATCTGGAACCCGCCGTCGCCTACAAACACGATCACCTGCCGGTCGGGGAAGGCCATCTGGGCGCCCAGCGCCGCCGGAAAGCCGTAACCCATGGAACCAAGCCCGCTGGAGGAGAGCCATGTGCGCGGAAAATTGAAGTTGTAGAACTGTGCCGTCCACATCTGGTGCTGGCCCACGTCAACCCCGATGATGGCGTCATCATCGGCAAGCTCGGAGATGGATTCGATCACATATTGCGGCTTAATGATGTTGGTGTACTGGTCATACGCGAGTGGATGCTCCGACCGCCAGGATTCAATCCGCTTCAGCCAGTGCTCGCGCTCGGCCGTTGCCGCCTTATGGCCGGACTTTTTCAATTCATCGATTACCGCCTGCAGCGTTTCTCGCGCGTCGCCCACCAGTGAGAGGTCAACGCTGACGTTCTTGTTGATCTCTGAAGGGTCAATGTCAAATTGGATTTTTCTGGCGTTGGGGGCGAAGCCGTTGATGCGTCCTGTAACGCGGTCATCAAACCGCGCACCCACGGCGATCAGAAGGTCGCTGTTGGTCACTGCCGTGTTGGTGGCGTAAGAGCCGTGCATGCCCAGCATGCCCAGTGACAATGCATGACGCGAAGGGAAACTCCCAAGGCCCATCAGCGTGGTGGTCACTGGGATGTGCGTGAGTTCGGCAAGCTCGCGCAGCAGGTCTGAAGCGTCGGCGGAAACCACCCCACCACCCACGTAAAGCACCGGTTGCTGGCTTTCCCGGATCATCTCGCAAGCCTGCTGGATATGCTCCCGGGTCCACTCGCCGGGCTTGTGCACGCGGTGCGACTCCTTGCTTGCCGGATAGGTCGGCTCCGTCTTTTCAATCAGTACGCTCTTGGGGAGATCCACCAACACCGGTCCCGGTCGCCCGGAAGAAGCAATTTCGAACGCCTGCTGAATCACGTAAGGAATGTCAGCTGCTCGCTTTACCATAAACGCCCGTTTGGTGCATGGTAGCGCAATGCCCACGGTGTCTGCTTCCTGGAAAGCGTCTTTGCCGATCAGGTTGGCGGGCACCTGGCCCGTCAATGCGACAATGGGAATGGAATCCATCATGGCGGAAGTCAGCGCCGTAATCATGTTGGTGGCGCCGGGTCCGGAAGTGGCCAGGCAGACTCCCGGCTTTCCCGTCACGCGCGCGTAGCCGTCAGCCGCAAAAGCAGCTGCCTGCTCATGGCGCACCAGCAGATGGCGGATACCCGCGCTGTACATGGCGTCATAAAGTGGGAGAATGGCGCCACCCGGAAGGCCGAAAATGACCTCGACCTTCTGGTGCACCAGGCTTTCAAGAAGGATTTCAGAACCTGAAAAAGTCTTAGCCATAAACCGTTAGACCCCGAAGAATAATGTGACTGCGCCGGGCGCCTTAAAG
The DNA here is from genome assembly GCA_046704865.1 of Terriglobia bacterium. Classification (GTDB taxonomy): domain Bacteria; phylum Acidobacteriota; class Terriglobia; order UBA7540; family UBA7540; genus SCRD01. Next base: position 4,268 of record JBJKQZ010000080.1, on the reverse strand, counting down.
TTACACCTGGCAGATACCGACCAGTCGGTAGGTAGAATAGCATCCCCATCCTCCCCCGTCAACTGGTATTTGGTACACGTGGGAAATCCCTTTGCCCTCGTACCGCGATGGAAGTCAAAACATTTATTTCATTGAAGTGCTGCCCTTACCGCAGGGACGGCGAGTTGGCGAAAAATTGCATTTACTTCTTCAACAGAAAGGCGCATCCTGCCGTTCAGCCACCATACGAGCAGGCCGAAAAGACCATTCGCAAGAAACTGTACAATGGCTTCGGCGGGCACCGAATTCGCGCCCTCTTTGGGCGTAGCTGATTTCACATCCTCTCGAACTAACCCCACCAGGAGTTTGCGCAATACGTGCTGAATGACCGCCCCTCCGCGCTTACCTACCATTGCAGGAAATACGTCACGGTGTTCATAGGCATGGGCTAGTAGTTCGTGACTGAACGCGAACAACCGCTCGTCAAGGTTGCTCCCGCATGCAAGCGCTTCGCGCTGCCGTTCCTTCAGGCGTGCTTCGAGCCCGTCGAAACCGCTTTGCAGAAGATCTTCCTTGTTATCATAATGTTCGTAAAACGTTGCTCGGCCTACGTTTGCCCGGTCGATTATCTCCTGGACGGAAATCGACTCGAACGCCTTCTCCTTGATCAGTGACAGCAACGCCTGTTCCAGAAGCTGTTGCGTTCGCCGCACGCGCCGATCTGCTTTTATCTTCATTCCAAGCCTCCCGGTTTTCGGACTCTCAAGGTCCACTTGTCCGAATTCAGACAAACCGCGCCTGCATGTCTGGCACCCGTTCTGGTACTTGGACATCTTATTCGATTACGAACACTATGTTCAGTAGAAATGGAGGAACTTCAATGAAGGCAAGAGCTCGGCTTGAACCCGGTATGATGGCGGAACCCCGGCAGCTTATCGACATTCAATCCAAGCATGTTCGGATTCCTGACCTACGACGACTGGTGCATCTGCAGTTTCGCCGCTTTGCGGGGTGCCCCGTATGCGATCTGCACCTGCATGCCATTGCGAAGAGGCATAATGAAGTCTTAGCAGCCTCAATTCAAGAAGTCGTTGTATTCCACTCATCGACCAATGAGTTGTTGCCCTTCGTTAATGGTTTACCATTTGTTGTCATCGCCGACCCGAACAAGAAGTTATATGCTGATTTCGCAGTTGAATCAGCGCCCCGCGCGCTGCTCGACCCACGCGCTTGGATCCCGATGGCGCGAGGAATCCTGCGCAGCCTCGGGGAGATTCTTTACGGAGAGCAACCTGTACCACCCTTGAACCCGCGTGGCGGACGGCTTGGTTTACCCGCTGAATTTCTGATCGCAAGTGATGGTAACTTGTTAGCTTGCAAGTACGGTTCACATGCCTATGACCAGTGGTCTTTGGACGAACTTCTGCGGTTGTCCACATCAGAATTTCAAGCACGCGAGGTCCGCGACCCGGCATTAAGATAGTCCGGCATGGCAGGTTGAAATGCGGAAAGGTTCAGTACCCAAGTTAGTATCCTTAAGAAACTGAAACCGCGAAGAATTTAACGAACTGAAAGGACTTGGCCAAAATGAACAATGCGGAAAGGACCTATCTTCCGGCGGCAGGCAACGACAGGGCCCTGCCGCTCTATGACCCCATCACAAAGCTGACTGGCGCTGATGCAGCCAAGAGGATGCTGCTCGACCAGGCGGCGCTTTGCCCCTCGCATCGGGTGCTTGACATCGGCTGTGGCACAGGGACCCTGGCCATATTGATCAAGCGTCTTCATCCCGGCGTCACAGTCGTGGGTCTCGACCCGGATCCAAAGGTGCTCACACGCGCCAGGAGAAAAGCGGCTCGGGCAGGGGTATCTATCCAGTTCGGTCAAGGCTTCTCGGATGACTTGCCCTATCCTGAGGCCTCGTTCGATCGTGTATTTTCGTCATTTATGTTTCATCACCTTCGTGAGGAGGACAGGGCGAAAACACTTCGCGATGTTCGGAGAGTACTCGTGCCAAACGGCTCCCTTCACCTGATGGATATGGAACGTCCTGAGCCAAATACTCGGGGTTGGTGGGCCGCCCTGCTTCGATCTAATAGTCACCTTAAGGACAATTCACCCAGTACGTTGCTTAATCTCATGGCACATGCTGGTTTTGCGGACACAAAGCGCGTTGCTGTTGGAGCAATTCTCTTCGGCCTAATAGGAATTGCCTACTACCAGGCTGTTGCTGGCTGACAATACACGGAGGCACATTATGTTTTTCATGTTGCGTCCGCACCAACCGCCCCGCATGTAGCGAGAGGGTATTAAGTGCGGAGGGTAACGGAGCTGCAAAAAGAGACTCTTCCGGATTTAGATGAAGCCGCGCCAAAGCGAACACGCGTATCGCGGACCCACTAAAAGCCCAAGGGTTCTTTCAGGTGCTCCATCCAGAATTTTTGGTGTGCAGGAGAAGCCAGAGGAATCGGACCCATCCGGGCAGCTAGCTGCATTATGGTCAAATCCCCGGTATGGAAGGCCCGCCATTCAGGCAAACCTTTTGCATTGGGACTTCCGGCCTTGGCAAAATCAGTCCAATAGTCAGACATTTCACTTGCCACGCGCCGGTCCACCGCCTGCCAGGGGCGGTCCATAAGATCAAGATTATCAAATATATAAGGTTCCTCCGAAGAATGGAACACGCCGTATTCGGGGTGCTGTGGCCAGGGAAGTTTCTGATTAAAATAGTAGGTGTAAACCTGCGGGCTCAGTTGGCTTTGCCGAATAGCCCACTTGTAAAGCGACACGCGGGCGCGGTCCTGCAAGGCGGAGCGAATGGCTCCGGCCGCCTGCTGGTTGTCAGCCGCCGGGTATAGCTTTTCGCATTCCGGAGCCCCGGCCCCGCAGATTTCCTGCATCTTCTTGTGGTAATCCTCCAAAGTCACAGGTGGCTTCGGGCCCGTCCCGTAGTAACCGATTCCAATGTCATCCGCTACCATGCCGTTGATCACTGTAACCTCATGTTCGGGATGCCAGCCTGCGCGGAGGACCCAGCCGTCCTGGATGGGATCCCAGTACGCGTGTCCGGAATCCTGCAGGATCTTTTCAGCTGGCAGAGCTCGCAGTTGGTCGAGTGAATGGGCCCCAAGGTGCCGAGCCACATCCTTTCCTTCCGCCTCGGCGTCGGCGAGCGATCGTCCGCCCGTAATCACCTTGGAAGGGAGCACGGCCGCGCCGCTCAAAATGATGGCCCTTGCAAACAGGCCACGGGCCAGCGGCGACTGCATCAGCAGCCAGACGCTCTCGGCTCCGGCGGATTGTCCGAAGATGGTGACTTTGCGCGGGTCCCCACCGAAAGCCGCGATGTTGCCCTGCACCCAGTGGAGGGCGGCAATCTGGTCGAGCAGTCCGTAGTTGCCGGAAGAATGGTGCGGCGATTCAGCGGTCAATGCAGGGTAAACGAAAAAGCCGAAGGGTCCCACGCGATAATTGGCGTTCACGACCACTACGCCTTTGCGGGCGAGCGCAGCACCATTGTAAATCTCTACGCTGCCGGCTCCGCTTGTGAACCCGCCGCCGTAAATCCACACCATCACCGGGCGCTGGGTCTGCGGCCGCTTCGCCGTGGTCCAGATGTTCAGGTAAAGACAGTTTTCGCTGGGCTGCATTTGGGAGAGGAATACGCGGGTCCATGGACCCATCCGCTCCGGCGATTTGCTCTGCATGCAGGGTGGGCCAAAATTATCCGCCTTGCGGACGCCTTGCCACGCATCGGGTGGCTGCGGCGGACGCCAGCGCAGGTTTTCGACGGGAGGCGCGGCAAACGGAATACCCTTGTAAACTTCCACACTGTGGCTCAACGCCACTCCGCTGACAAGGCCGCTCTGTGTGCGGACAGTGTGAGTCTGCGCCGTTGCGACCGGCGGCGGAAAGAACAGAACCGCCAGCAATGCGGCGCAGAACTTTTCTCTAATTTTGCTAGTTACGGACTCGTTCATGAGTTTGGTCTCCCATCGGATTGCGTGGTTCTTCGTCCTTCTTCTGACTTCCGGCTCCTGATTTCTGCCTTAAACAACCTAGTCAGCTCAAAAGCCCCAGCCTCTGCCTGCACTCGTCCAGAATTTCAGCCGTGCGGCTGGCACCCACGCGTGTCACGCCAAGTGCGCGAACTTCCAGTAGTTTGTCGAGAGTGCGAACGCCGCCTGCGGCTTTCACCTGGACGTGCGCGGGGGAGTGCTGCCGCATCAGTTTGAGGTCTTCGACGGTGGCGCCGCCCGTGCCGTATCCGGTTGAAGTCTTCACCCAGT
>JBJKQZ010000079.1:0-2916 GCA_046704865.1 Terriglobia bacterium | reverse complement strand
GTGCTCTGGATCCTGGATAATCGAGGGTCGTGGGGACGCGGTCACGCCTGGGAAAGCACTATCTTTGAGCACATGGGGCGGCAGGAACTCAAAGATCAACTGGCGGGCGTGAATTATCTGAAATCGCTTCCTTACGTCGATGCCAGTCGCTTGGGCATCTGGGGTTGGTCATACGGCGGTTATATGACGCTCTACACGCTGACGCACGCGCCCGATGTTTTCAAATGCGGAGCGGCTGGCGGGCCGGTCACCGACTGGAAGTATTATGACAGCATCTATACTGAGCGGTATATGCGTACCCCGGATGTGAATCCTGACGGCTATATGGAATCATCGCCGCTCGAGGCGGCAGGGAATCTGACCGCCAACCTGCTGCTGATGCACGGCGTGGACGATGACAACGTTCACCTGCAAAACACCATCAATTTTATTGAGGCCCTGGTGCGTGACGGCAAGCCCTACCAGCTTTATCTTCAGCCGGGTGAAAAGCACGGCTTCAGCGCTTACTCAGCGCGGCTCTACCTGATTAAAAGACTGTTGAAGTTTTTCGATGAAAACCTGCACCCCGCGGGCGAATGAAGGATGGGTTGCCTATCGCCGGTGCTTATCGGTGAATTCAACCAGCGCCTTCAAGGTTTCTCTGGCCTTTCCGGAGTCAATGGATTCCGCCGCGACGGCTGCGCCTTCCTTGAAGTCGCCGGCTTTGCCCGCGGCCACAAGCGCCGCAGATGCGTTGGCCAGAACGCAATCCCGTAAAGGATTTTTCTCTCCGTCCAGGATAGCGACCAGCAACCGTGCATTCTGTTCTGCATCACCACCTGCCAGCGCTTCACCGGCGGCATGCCGAAGGCCAAAATCTTCAGGCAGAACATGTCGCGTCTCAATGCTTCCGGAATTGTAATCTGTAAGCTTTGTTGGCCCCGTAATGGTGATTTCATCCAGACCGTCCGATCCCGCCACCACAATGGCACGCCTTGTTCCTACCGTTCCCAACGCTTCCGCCATCATTTCCGTCCGCGCCTCGTCGTAAATTCCGGTCAACTGATGTGAAGCTTCCAGCGGATTGGTAACAGGTCCCAGCATGTTGAAAATGGTCTTGCTCTTGATGCTGCGCCGGGCGCCCATCACGTGCTTTGTGGCCAGATGAAGATGAGGCGCAAAAAGAAAGACCATGCCGACTTTTTCAAGACAGACGGGGATTTTAGACAGCGGCAGATCGATCGCTACCCCCAGCGCTTCCAACACGTCGGCGCTTCCACAGCGGCTGGATATGGAGCGGTTGCCATGCTTGGCTACAGGCACTCCGCACCCGGCCACAACCAGAGCCGTCGCGGTTGAGACGTTTGCCGTGCCTCGCTGGTCGCCGCCCGTGCCGCAGGTGTCAAGCAGAGCCTGGGAATCAATAAACTGCTCCACGCGCACGCCGGCATCGGCCAGCACTTGTTTGGCCTGGGCGCGCATCACCTCCGCAAATCCCACCAACTCCGCCGTGGTTTCGCCCTTGTCCCGCAGGGCCAGCAGCAACGCAACGATCTCATCATCCGGTACTCGTCCGGAGAGAAGCTCTTCCATTACGGAGTGAGCTTCGCGGCGTTCCAGGCTCTCGCCCAACTTCAGTTTTTCGATGGCTTCAGAAATTTGCATAGCGATCAGAAAGTACGGCGAAGGTGTGAAATCACCCCAGTGATGCCAGCACGAAGCGCTCGCTCCCCGCCGATATCAAGGAGGGCACGCGCACTCCGCGCGTTGCGGAACCCAAGCGTTTGCTTTTTGGATTCACATTGCCTATACTGGCAGATTCTGCGGACATCACGCCGCTCTATTGTACGATGGAACGGCATTCCCTGGCAGAAGTTTGGAGTCAAGAAGCCCGCAGCCTGATTCATTTGCCGGCTTCGCACCGCTCTGGACATTCAGGTTACCGCATAAACCAGCTATGAAGATCCACGAATATCAAGCCAAACAGATTCTTAGCCGTTTTGGAGTAACAGTTCCCAAGGGCGAAGTTGCTTACACACCGGAAGAAGCCCGTGAAATTGCCACGCGCCTGGGCGGGACGGTTGTGGTGAAAGCGCAGATCCACGCCGGAGGCAGAGGCAAGGCTGGCGGAGTCAAACTGGCCCGCTCCGCGGCGGAGGCTGAGGCGATTGCAGGAGAGATTCTGGGCAAGAAGCTGGTGACGGTGCAGACCGGGCCCGAGGGCCGCATTGTCCGGCGGTTGCTGATCGAAGAAGGGCTGGACATCGCGCACGAGTTTTATCTGGGTCTTGTGATTGACCGCATGACAGCTTCACCCGTCTTTATGGCATCGAGCGAGGGCGGAGTTGAAATTGAAGTTGTGGCTGCCGAGCATCCGGAAAAAATCCTGAAGGAAGCCATCAACCCGGCCGTCGGACTCCAGCCGTTCCAGGCCCGCAAGATTGCATTCGGTCTGGGGATTGATCCGCAATTAGTAAACGAGGCTGCCAAGTTCTTTGCGGCGCTCTATCGCGCATTTCAGGCCAGCGACGCCTCACTGTCGGAAATCAATCCCTTCGTGGTGACTCGCGACGGGCGGTTGCTGGCGCTTGACGCGAAAATGAATTTTGACGACAACGCGCTCTTCCGCCACAAGGACATCCGTGAACTGCGTGACCTGGATGAGGAAGATCCCCTGGAAGTGAAGGCCTCAAACTACAACCTGAATTACATCCGTCTGGACGGCAACGTTGGGTGCATGGTGAACGGAGCGGGACTTGCCATGGCCACTATGGACATCATCCAGTATGCGGGCGGCCAGCCGGCCAACTTTCTGGACGTGGGCGGCGGCGCAAACGAGGAACAGGTCCGCCGCGGGTTTGAGATCATTCTCGGCGATCCCAATGTGCGCGCTGTGTTAATCAATATTTTTGGCGGCATCATGCGTTGCGACATTGT
>JBJKQZ010000078.1:0-6422 GCA_046704865.1 Terriglobia bacterium | reverse complement strand
TGATTCGTGAGTTCATCCCTCATCTCAAGGAGCATGTTGTGCATCCCGGCCAGGTCGAGGGAGGATTCTACCGCTGCCCTCAGGAGCCTGGAAGCAGCAGTGATTTGAAACATCTTTCCGCAGGCTGAATTATCGAACCGCGGAACTTCAGTTGCCACGAGGCGGATGTCCCTTATAGTTTCCATACGCGTGCAAAGCACTGAGTTTGGATTTTGGGACCAGAGGATCCCACCGCTCAATCGGTTCGACTCTCGCAACCTCCGAATCTGCGCCCAGACGAATCGTAATAATCTGCTGCGCGCGAACCGGAAAGCGGTACCTGGGTCCGCCTTTCAGGGGTTTGCGGCGTTCTCCAACCAGATCGGTCAATGCTGCCTGAGTGTGCGGCAGGTTGATCAAGACCTCCGCCACACCTGCCGCGCCGAGTGATTCGATCATTCGCAATTCAATTCCCTTTCCCTCGCGCCGCACGGACTGGACAATCAGATTTGGGGATGTTTCAAGGTACGATTTTGTTGTGGCTTGAACGCCTTCAGCCACCAGGATGGGCTGGGCATTATACTCCCAAGCAGCACGTGGGATTCCGGCTTGATTCCACTCACCTTCATGCGCGAGAAGCGCATAAGACAAGAGGTGCTTTCCTTTGCCGCTCAGCCAGGCATTGGGGTAGCCATAGTATGTATCTGTCGAATTCAACAGATATATAATCGGCGTTCTGCCATTGATCTCCCGGCCGGAAAGCCCCCGGTCAAAAAGGGCCACACCCCCGCCTCCCGAAAAGGAATAGTGTGTCCAGCGCACTGCCGGGACAATACCTTTCGTCCATCCATGGAGCTTTGGATCGGGCTTGCTCCACGCCCCGTGAGAAAATCCGTTGGGAATCCCCCGGCGAATTTCAGCAACCTCATCCGCGAGTGGAAATTCCGCAACCACCACCGTGTGGTTCGGAATGTCACTCAATTCGGTCTCAAAATCAATTCTTGGATGGTCCCGGTAAAATCGGACGGTTCGCTGGCAAGGCGCACCTCCGTAAAAATCGCTCGCGATTTCCACCGTAATGGCTATCGGCCCGCTGGTGGCGCTAATGGCTGGCTTGGATTGGCTGGAAGAAGCCAGCCGGGTGCGCTCCGGCCGGGGAACCATAAAGTCTCCCTGGCTGCCATGTTGTTCCTTGGGCTTTTCGAGAACGATAACGTTTGCTGGGTTTCCCAAGACCTCGCGGTCCGAAGGTTTGAGTCTCACGCTGACTAACGCACCGGTAGAAGGATCAATTCGCGCTCGATAGTATTTTGTCTCTATCGCACCGGGAAGGCGAATTCTGGCCGGCTTCGCTGGAGGTTTGGATGAAAGATTGACTCCAGCAACCCCGACAGAGGGCAGTTCCAGCTGGCACAAAATCTTTCCATCCGGAGTTTCCTGGCACGCAGCGCCTTCAGGACTCTTACCCTTCGGCAGTTGCGCGATGAAAGGATCACTTCTTTTCCAATTGAGTGGATTGAATACGGCAGCCTGCCTTCCCCGCGAAGAAAGCGCCCGCAGGGCTGCAGACTGTACTCTGGAATTCGTCTCTTGCACGGAAGTCATCCGGTCACGGACGTCCCAGGATGTGTCGCTCTCAAAGACCATTCCTCCTGCAGAACCCCACAGCGTGTTGCGGTCCATGTTCAGGAGCATCTGGATCCACGCCTCTTAAAGTTCTTTCGTGGGGTATCGATACTCACCGCCCAGGCTTGCCAGTGTGGCCAGAGTTTCCGATGCCTGGAGACCGTGTTCGTTCAGCCGGTACCAATCCTTTACCCTGGCGTTTTCAATCCAGAATGAGTCAAACGTGTAACCCGTCCCGCCGCGCATGGTCGGGATGCAGATTTTGCCCGACCGGACACCCGGAAGAATCGTGTCTACATATGCGCTGAGCGTTGAGATATGGATTCTCGTTTGCGGATTCGCCTGTTTCCACTGTTCCAGAAACTGCGTTGGATACTGCTTTCGTAGCGGAGCCAGGTTATAGTCGCCGCTTCCACCCAGGATCAGCACAGCCGCGCCTGCAGGAGTCGTTTTGTTTTTCTCCACCGCGGCTTCTTCCAGTTCCTTCAGTTGCTTGACGGTCAGCGGTTCCTTGGAACTGAAAAACGGTCCAAACTCTGCGTAGCTGCCGGGACAAAGCGCCACGATGCGTGAACCGTCAGGCGACTCAGCCCAGTGGATAGTGCTTCCGGTAGGATTCATGCGCGTGTAAACCATGGCCTCCAACCCAAGCCCGGAACAGATCTGCCCCATCTGGTCGTGCGTGCCACAGACATCGATTGTCCAGGCAAAACGTGGACGGATGCCCATAACCTCCTGCTGCCATCGCAGACCCTCGACACCTTCTCTGATGAGCGCCTCGCCGCCGGACAGATTGATCGTAGACTCCAGAAAGCTGGCGTTAACAAGTTCCACCCGCCCCTCTCGAGCCCTCTGTTTGATTTCGGGAATCCGCTCGGGAGCAAAATTCATGATCGCAATCATGTTGTTGACTTCCGAAAGGACGAACTTGTAGTGCGGGTCGGTTCTCACCCGGTCAAGATGATCCAGGTAGCTGTTCGCGCAATAGACGCGTTCCTTTGAAAAGTTGGTCAGCCATCCACAGCTTGCAGGGTGGAAATTCGGCACCAGATACACATCCCGGGGAGTTGGCTCTCCCGGGGGATTCATGCCTCTGGCGTTCTCGGCAACGGCATAAACCGCTCCCGTTGCAACCCCCAAGAGAAAATCGCGTCTGCTTACCCCTTGCCGCGAGCGAGGTTTCATTCCGTTCCCTCCTTCGTCGAAAGTCGGGTCGAGCCAACGTCTGCGTGAGATGCAGGAATGCTACGCGATGATAACTTGCTGTGTCAATTCAGGAGACGATCTTGCGGTTCGATCTTTGCGCGCATAAAATGCTGCCGGGGTGTCCTCAGCAACAGCATGGGCAAGAGTCGGCACACTGAGGATACCGGAGAATTCCGCGGTCGGGCTCATGCGGCCGTAAATCCGGGTTCGCCGTGCGGGTCTTCAGTTCAAAGAAAAACCAGTGGCGACGTCGTGAACTTCCTGCGAAGCTCCTGTTTGGCTTGTTTGTCGCATCGCTTCTGGCTTGTCTAATCTTATTTTCCAGTACATCGATTTGGGCGCAGGAGAGTGATGCCATCATCACAGAAAGCCGGAACAGACCATTCACCTTCGCAGATGAAATCAGCGACAGCACCGAAAGAAAAGATTTTGTTGAGCTTTTCCATACAAAGAATCCGGACCGGCAGGCGCAATTGGCAGAAGCGTTTCTTGCTCGCTTCCCGGCCTCTACAGTCCTTGCCCAGGTTTCGGAAATTGCGGCCAAGGCTGAGATTCAGCTTGGAAATTACGTCAAAGCGATGAAGTACGCAGACGAGTCTCTGCAACTCTATCCGGAAAACCCTTTGCTCCTTGTCCCGCTGGCCAACGTACAGGCGAAGACGGGGCTTCTTGATGAGGCGCAGCGAAATGCCCGCAATGCATTGGATTACTTAAGCCGGTTCGGACGCCCGGTGGCAATCCCGGAACATCAATGGCCCCAGTTGCAGCGGCAATTGATGTCCTCCTGCTATTTTGTGCTGGGGCGAACGGAACTGTTGCAAGGCCTGAAGCTCGGTGGCGGAAACGAGCGGTTGCAATTACTGAAGCAAGCGCTGGAATCACTTTCCAGGGCGCAGCAACTCAATCCTGACGATGCCGAGGTTCAGTATCTGGCAGGCTTAAGTTACCTCGCCATTGGAAATAAGCAAGACGCCGCCACCCAATTTGCCCGTGCCGCCCAGTCGCGCGATGACGCAATCCGTCCCCGTGCCCTTGAAGAATTGACGACCCTTTATCACAGCTCCGGGGTCGATCAAAAAATGAACTTTGCCAGCTACGTGGAAAGTCTGAATTCCCAGGCGCAATCCGGCGCGGAGGCTCGCCAATCTCTCCCCGCTGAAAACGCAGCGCAGCTCCCGGGCTATGCCGGTTCTCAGGCCTGCAAAACCTGTCACGCGGATATCTATCAGAATTGGTCGCACACCGGCATGGCAGGAATGTTCCGACCCTACCATCCGCAAAACATCATCGGCGATTTCGACCACAACGACGAGTTCTACGAAGGTGATGAAGTCCGGCTGAAGCGCGACGGAGAACTCGAAATTATTCCCGGCAAGGACAGGAAACTTTTTGCAAAGATGATCATGGTTCATGGGCGTCCCTATTTCCAGATCCGGCAATCAGACGGCCGCTGGAACCTTTACCGCGTGGACTACACAATCGGATCAAAGTGGGAACAGGCATACGCAACGGAGCTGCCGAATGGAGAAATTCACGTTTTCCCCATCCAGTACAACGCCCTTCGCAAGCGGTGGATCAATTTCTGGAAGGTCATTGATGTCCCGGGAAGCGAACGCTCGAATCCCGAAAACTGGGAAAGGCTCGATATCTCGACCAATTACAAAGCCAATTGCGCCGCGTGCCACACCAGCCAGCTACGTAACACCGAAGGCGGAGGATTTGCAGCGCAGGGACTGGAATTCCGGGAACCCGGGATCGATTGCGAAATGTGCCATGGGCCTTCTGCTTATCATGTGGCGATGATGAAGAAAGGTCAGCTTTACTCCAAGCCGCCTATTGAACCGCCGGTTGATTTTACCAAGATCAGCTCAACGCAATTTTTGGAGATTTGTTCCCAGTGCCATATGCAATCTGCCATCCGAGTGCCGGGACCGGACGGTGAACTGAATTATTCCAGAAATGGGCCCGACTTTTTTAAACACTATAAGAATCGCCCATACGACGAATTTTCAAAGAAGGCTTTTTACCGGGATGGACGATTCCGGCAGACAACTTTTATCGTGGAATCCCTGATGCGGTCGGAGTGCTATCTGAAGGGTCACGTAACCTGCGGCAGCTGCCACGATCCTCATCTTCCGAACTTTAGTTCAAACCTGACGTCCCTGAAATATCCGCAGGATCCTGACCGGATGTGTACGCAATGCCACGTTCAGTTCAGGGACAGGAAACAGGTGGCCCAACACACACATCACTCCTTCGGTTCCAAAGGCAGCCTTTGCGTTTCCTGCCACATGCCGCGAATTATGGACTCCATGTTGTTCTGGGCCAGGACCCATCGGATTGACAATATCCCGAACCCTCAAATGACCCTGCGATTTGGGGAACATGACAGCCCGAACGCCTGTTTACTCTGTCACAAGGAGAAAAATGCCCAATGGGTAGCAGCCACTATGACGGCGTGGAAAGCGAAACAGTGAATCCATGAGCAAATTCCACGATGCGAGAGTCGGCAACGGGGGAATAAAAGACCGGGCGAAGCGGCAGCTCCCGTTCCTTCTCGCAATGCTTTGTATCATTCCGCCGGCAGCAGGCATATGCAGTTCCCAACGCCGACAAGCCCACTCGGAAGAAACGAAGCTCCCTCAATACAATAATTTCCAACCCGGCGTGGCATATGTCGGTTCCAAAACGTGCGCCCGCTGTCACACGGATTTCTACAACAGCTTCATCAAAACTGAAATGGGACGCTCGGTAATGCTTCCGAGCGATCCTTCACAACTTGCAATTACCGAACGTCCCGTGACGGTCTACGCAAAGAAGTTTGACCGGTACTTTCAGGTCTACCGACAGGGAGCAGATCTCTATCAGAGTGAGTATGCGCTGGGACCTGACGGCAAGGAGATATTCAGAAGCACTCACAAGGTCGAATACGTCATTGGCGCTGGAGAAAATGGTTATTCTTACGTCGTCAAACGTGGAGATTATTTATTTGAAGCGCCGCTTTCCTATTACTCGCGGTCTAAATCCTGGGGACTATCTCCCGGATACGAGTTTGAAGATTATGGTTTCAGCCGCCCGCTTTATTCAGCCTGCATCACCTGCCACAGTGGACGGCCTGAGTCCATCCCTCACCGTAACGGCCTTTTCAAGGACCCTCCGTTTCAGGAGATGGCCGTCGGATGTGAAAATTGCCACGGCCCGGGGAGTCTGCACGTAAAACAGATGCTTGCAGGGAATCTTCCGAATGGGAAAATCGATCCCAACATTGTCAATCCTGCGCAATTGCCCGGATGGCTGGCTGACAATATCTGCATGAAATGCCATCAAGGCGGCGATGCCCGCGTTCTTCAGCCGGGGAAGAATTATTCTGACTTCCGCCCGGGCACCCCTTTGAATGCAACTGTGGCAGTGCTGGCCGTACCGTTCACTTCCCAATTGCCTCCCGAATCTCCCTTGATCCAGCACTACGAGTTGATGATCATGAGCAAGTGTTACCGGGCCAGCGGCGGAAAACTCCATTGCATTACCTGCCACGATCCGCACCAGCGACCTTCGCCTTCACAGGCGCCTGTTTACTTCCGCCAGAAGTGTTTGACCTGTCACACGGACAA
>JBJKQZ010000077.1:0-4042 GCA_046704865.1 Terriglobia bacterium | reverse complement strand
CCTGCGGCACGGTGGCCAAGCTGCTAAAGGAAGGTTACACGGGATATTACATTCGCACCAGCAACGACGAGAAGGATTCCTACGACCTGACCCTGGGCCAGACCATTGCCGCCAATGAGCGCGACGCGGAAGAGTTTATCAAAGTATGCGGACTGAAACAGTGGTTCAGCCTGAGCTACCGCAACCATCGGTTTGATGACATCGCGCGCACCGAAATGCGCATCCGGCTGGTGTTTCTCTTTCGGCTGCTGAAGGTGGATACGGTGATTACGTTTGATCCCTGGGGCCACTACGAAGAGAATCCCGACCACTACATCACGGGGCACGCCGTGGAAGCGGCCTGCTGGATGTCGGGCGGGCACCTGGATCTGCCGGAACATTTCGCCGCCGGGCTCGCGCCGCATGTGGTGCGGGAGAGATACTATTTTGCGCGAGGTCCGCAACTGGTGAACCGCGTGGTCGATATCGGGCCGACTGTGGAAACCAAAATCGCCTGCCTCAGAGCCTGCCGCACCATGGTGAACCATACGGTGAAAGACATTTTCGCGGAACACGCGGAGCGCGACCTGGGGCTTCCGGCTTTTTCGGGCAATGAGGCGGAGGCGGCCGAGACGTTCACCAAACTGGCCGTGGAGGGCAAGGCCCGCGCGGTTGGCGAAAAGTATGGCCTTGAATACGCGGAAGCGTTCCATTACATCGGGCGGGAATGGCTGGTGGAGCAGGACGTTGTGCCTAAGCCAAAGATGTTGTGAACGCTTGGGGTGAATGAGCGGGGCTGTTTAAGCGAATGAAGCGGAAAAGCAGATTCCTCGTCGCCGCGGGCTCCTCGGAATGACGCAGTGGTGAGGTTGCTGCGCCTTCAGAAACGCCCCTCACCCGACCCGGCGCTACAAAATAATCTGGTGATAGGGCATCGCCGCAACAGAAAACAATCGCATCTAATCTTAAGGAAACGAAACGTTACGTAATATAATGCGCTGGACGCATGTGATTCCGGCGCTGCGTAGCAATCCGGCGGTGAGGACGCGCCGCCGCGGCGGGCAATTCACAAATCATACTGACGATCCAGAAAGGAATCATTCCCATGAAATTGAGACACACATTCACGGCACTCTTGGTGGTCGCGATGTTGGCAGCCCTGGGCGGCCTGCAGAACACCAGAGCAGAGAATAACGGTGTTGAGCGCACGCCCGTTATGGGCTGGAGCAGTTGGAGCTTTCTCCGCAAGGGGCCCACGGCAGAGAACATTGAAGCCCAGGCCCGGGCGCTGAAAAGTTCCGGCCTGCAGAAAATGGGTTACGACTACGTGAACCTTGACGACTTCTGGTATCCGTGCCCGGGGCCTCAGGGGCCAGGAGTGGGGCCGTATGGCCGCTGGATCGTCAACACATCAAGATTCCCAGATCACGGCAATACCAATGGCATCAAGGCTGTTGCGGACTACGTCCACAATCTGGGGATGAAGTTCGGAATCTACGTTACGCCCGGTATTTCCAAGCAGGCCGTCAGCAGGAACACTCCAATCAAAGGCACATCGTACACGGCTGACCAGATTGCCGAACCGTCCATCAAGGAGAACAACTACAACTGCGGCGGCATGGTCAGGATCAACTTCAGCAAGCCCGGAGCGCAGGCGTTTATCAACTCCTGGGCGGACATGCTGGCCGGGTGGGGCGTGGATTACGTCAAGCTCGACGGCACCAAAAACAGCAACGCTCCGGACGTCAAGGCATGGTCAAACGCCATACGGCAGAGCGGCCGGCCGATGGTGCTGGACGTCACGCAGGGGAGCTTTACTCAGGAGCTTGTTCCAACACTCAAGAAGTACGCCGATCAATGGGAGTTTCCGCCTGACGTTGAATGCTACAGGTGCGAAAAGCACGGCAGCAGCTACCCGCTGACCAGTTGGGCCAATGTTGAAAAACGCTTCAACTTTATGGCCGAGTGGCAGCCTTACGCCGGGCCGGGCGGGTTCAACGATTATGATTCCATCGAGGTCGGGAACGGAGAGACCGACGGGCTCACTCCAACCGAGCGCAAGTCCCAGTTGAGCCTGTGGTCCCTTGGAGCGGCGCCCCTGATCCTGGGCGTTGATCTCACACATCTCAACCCGCTGGACCTGACATACCTTAAGAACAAGGCGATTGTGGCCGTTGATCAGGATTCCATCGCGGCCAAAAGGGTTCTCGACAATGGCACGCAGCAGGTGTTTGCCAAGATAGAACCCAACGGAGACGCGATTGTCCGCCTGTTCAACACCGGCGCGACAGCAGAGAAAGTCTCGATACAGGCATCCGCCGTGGGCCTGCACGAGAATGAGCACGGCTATTCTGCAAAGAACCTGTGGACGGGCAAGACGGAAAAAGAAGGCGCCACCATCAGTGCGACGGTCCCCTCGCATGGCGTCGTGCTCTATCGCGTCAAGGCGCTTTAACGGACTGAGTCAGGCACGCTGAAAACAGGAAGAGCAAGGCAGTGCGGAGTTGTTCGCATACTCTGCGGCATTCGCGCCAAACGTGACGAACCGCAGAGCCATGCGCTCGAAGTGAGCGACTCTGCGCTGCCTGCTTGCAACGGGAGGCCGCCTCAAATAGTATTGGGGTTTCCAGGGCCGGGCACAGGAGATGGATTCCAATCCTACAGAGCGCGACAAGCTTGAAAGTTTGGCGGCATACCGGCACTGTTCCGAGCGCATCTGCGTAGCATGGCCGGAATTTCTGGTGCGACGCGCGTCGCGCCTGCAACCTCATCCGCTTCTGGGCAAAACACCCGAGAGGGTAACCGAAAGCATTCTCGAAGACCTGTTCACGAACGTGCTGGACTGGCCGCTTGAGAGCTTTAACCCTCAGGTGGAATATGCCGACATCGTACTTTCGGATCACGGCTTTCGTTGGATGATCATTGAAGCCAAGCGCCCCGGCACGCTGGCATGGAACCGGAGCGCCGTTGACCGCGCGCTCGATCAGGCGATCCGATATGCGGCTGAACAGCGGGTTCGCTGCGTCGCCGTGAGTGATGGTGAGATGCTCTACGCGGCAGAAATCGCAGACGGCGGAAAGCGCGACCGCATTTTTGTTCGCCTGGGCTCGGCGGAAGCACCGCTCGATCTATGGTGGCTCAGCGTGCAGGGAATTTACCGTCCGCGTGAGTTTGACGAGGGCAGGTCGTTCCGATTGCTTCCGGAAGAGCCGATTGAAGTGTCGCCTAACCTGATTACCGAACCGCACGACGGCAAAGCCCTGCTGCACCCGAAATACAAATTGCCGGCGCGCTGCTTTGCTTACGTCGGAAACCATGCGAACCCGCGCACGTGGAAATTGCCCTACCTGAACGAAGACGGGACAATCGATGCCAAACGCCTTCCGAAAGCAATCCAATGCATTTTGACCAACTATCGCGGCGCTCGCGTCGGCGGAATTCCGGAGGAATCAATCCCTGCCGTGCTTGCCCGTCTGGCGGGAGCGGCTGGGCGTGCGGGGCACATGTCGCCAGGGGCATCAAATCCTGCGCCCGTTTATCGCCAATTGGCCGATGCCCTGGAACAATTGAAGATCACACCGGAAAATTGAGCGGTCTCTGAGAGTTTTATTGCGTGGGCGGGGAAAGAAGCAGATTCTTCGGCCAAAAGGCGGCCTCTGAATGACGGCGGGGAGAAAAAATA
This sequence comes from Terriglobia bacterium, assembly GCA_046704865.1. Classification (GTDB taxonomy): domain Bacteria; phylum Acidobacteriota; class Terriglobia; order UBA7540; family UBA7540; genus SCRD01. Next base: position 381 of record JBJKQZ010000077.1, on the reverse strand, counting down.
AGGCAATACGATTCCTCTTTGCTAACTGCTCCCCGGGATGACGTGGCGAGGCTGCGACAGCCAAAGCTATCGGGCGAGCCGTCGGGATGCACAAACCAGTGCAGCGGTTTGGTGCCGCAGCCCTGGGTAAAGCTGGAGACTTTGCCACTGAGCGCCTTCAGTTCTGCCTGGTAACAGTCGCCCAGCGAGTTGGTAAAATCAAAAGTCTGCGTACTGGTCAGGCCCCGGCTGTCATACACCTGGAAATGCCCTCCGTGAAAGGGAAACTTCATCTGGTCAGCGGCTGTATCCGTGTTGCGAATGCTCGATTCGTACGGTGGAAGTCCCGCCTGGCGCTGCTCGACGTGCTTATCATAGGTCTGCTGGAAACGCACGGTATGG
>JBJKQZ010000076.1:0-3998 GCA_046704865.1 Terriglobia bacterium | reverse complement strand
CAGGGTTGCGGGGCGGATGCAAATCCATACCCGCGCTGGAGCAAGGAGCAAACTGGAGTGGAGTTCGCCCGGCGTCACGGTCAGGAATTGGGCCACGCGATCCGACTGGCAATTGAAGGTTCGCTTTCGCCCATCAACGGACTTCTCAAAACAGCATTCAAAGTCTTCCCGGTTCGCTTCTCCGGGCCTCCAACCCAGACATATTTCAAAGAGCAGCTCAAGAGCGATGATATTTATGTAAGAAAACACGCGGAGGCCATGCTGCAGATTATTGCTCAGAAAGGTCGCCTGCCTTCCACCTATCCCTATTCTCTTGAAGTCTGGCAGTTTGGATCGGGACTGACTCTAGTGGCATTGGCCGGTGAAGTTGTTGTCGATTACGATCTGAGGCTGAAAAAGGAACTGGGACCCGGCAAGCTATGGGTGGCCGGATACAGCAACGATGTCTTTGCCTATATTCCCTCATTGCGAATCCTCAAGGAAGGCGGTTACGAGGGGGGCGGAGCGATGATTTATTACGGGCAGCCTGGCCCGTTTGCACCCGGAATTGAAGAAACGATCATTGGCGAGGTGCATGAAGTCCTGGCAAAAGTTCAAGAGCAGGCTGAAACGGAGAACAAAACTCCGTAATTTAGGGAGGCATTATGAATAACAATCTCACGCGGCGGGACTTTTTGGGCAGTGCGGTCGGAGTGGCTGCCGGGCTTACGGCGTCGAGTAGTGGTTTTGCCAAGCCTGCGCCGAAATCTTCTGCGGGCGCCGGTCTGGCAATCCTGGGTGGGAGCCCAGTCCGAACTAAGCCTTTTCCATCCTGGCCTGTGATCAAAGAGAACGACGAAAAGGGATGGATGCAGGTGCTGATGACCGGGAAATGGAATCGTCTGGACGGCCACTTTGCGCATGAGTTCGAAACCACCTGGGCTCAATTGTTGGGCGCGAAATATGGCCTGGCAACTGCCAGCGGTACGACGGCGTTGCTGACCTCGGTAAACGCGCTCCAAATTGGCCCGGGCGATGAGGTTATTGTGCCCCCATACACTTTTGTAGCGACTATCAATATCGTTTTGCTTCAACACGCACTGCCGGTCTTTGTCGATACCGATCCTGAAACATTCCAGATTGACGCCCGTAAAGTCGAGGCCGCCATCACCAAGCGGACGCGATGCATTATTCCCGTGCACCTTGGAGGATCAGTTGTTGATATGGACACCATTCTCGACGTGGCAAAGAGGCATAACCTTTTTGTCATTGAAGACGCCTGCCAGGCACATCTGGCAGAATGGCGGCACAAGAAGGTAAGCACAATGGGAAACCTGGGATGCTTCAGCTTCCAGGCATCGAAAAACCTGAATTCCGGCGAAGGTGGAGCAATCCTTACCAACGATCAGGGGCTCTACGAGTATTGCCTGAGTTTCCATAACCAGGGTCGAGGAAGATACAACTCCGGCTTTGGGTATGTGCGGAATGGGGGCAACTTCCGGATGACAGAGTTCCAGGGTGCATTGCTGTTGCAACAACTTACCCGATTGGAAGCTCAAAGCCGCCTTCGAACCCAGAACGCCGAGTATCTGACGAAGCAACTCAAAGAAATTCCGGGAATTACGCCGGCGCGCATGTACGACGGCTGCACCAGAAACGCTTATCACCTCTATATGTTTCATTATGACAGCGCTCATTTTGCAGGACTTCCTCGCTCGCGCTTCTTAAAAGCACTGGAAGCTGAAGGAATTCCTGCATCGGACGGGTATACGCCTCTGAACAAGGAGCCCTTTCTGAAAGCGACCCTTAACTCGCGCGCTTTCAAAGCTATTTATACTCAGCAGGAGCTCGCCGAATACGAAGAGCGAAATCACTGCCCTGAAAACGACAAGCTTTGTGAACGGGCCGTCTGGTTCGAACAAACGATGTTCCTGGGCAGCACAAGCGATATGGATCAGATTGCAGAAGCTATCAGGAAAATTCATAGTCAGGCCGGAACGCTTGCGCGCTCTCAGGGATAGCCCTTCGTCAACAGATCAGTAGTCATCCCATTTAGTAGATGCAAAGGCCACCCTTCGCCGGGTAAACTCATGAGTTTGTCTGCGAGTGGGAAGCCATGCTTCAGCGCAAAATTCCACTATTGATGCACTGGGGTTCAAGGGGGAGAAGAGCCATGGGAACTTGCCGTAAGGATCTTTACATTGGATCGAGTGATGTATCCATACAAGAAATATCGCCGTTGATTTGGAGGACAGTCCTTGCGGTCTGTATCTTTTTGCTTTCCCCAGTTGGAATCGCCCGCGCGAGCAGCCCGGACACCGTTACGTTTACGCATGGCAAACTCGTCTACCCGACTTACACATACCGAAGTGTAGAGACCGTGGCGCCCCTATTCCAGCCCATCGAAAACATGGGCCTCTATCCTTACACGCGACTTGATTGGGAAACGAGGTCAGAAAAGCCTGTCCCCGTCACGTATGACATGCTGGTCCTTGAAAACAAATACCTCAGGGTGGAATTTCTCCCCGAGTTGGGCGGCCGCATATTTTCGGCTTATGACAAGGTGGCCAGGCGCCAGCTGTTTTATCACCCTGCTGTGATCAAGCCTAGCCGATACAACCCTCGCGATGCCTGGCTGGTGGGGAATCTGGAACTCTATGGGCCTTATGACACGCACATGATCACATGGCCCGGAGAGCCCTGGCCATGGGCACTGGTGCGCCACCGCGACGGGAGCGCAACAGTAATTCTGAGCCATGTGGACCACTTTTTTCGGGACAAAATCAGCATGGCTGTTACTCTGCTTCCCGGAAAGGATTACCTCAAGATCACCTTGCACCTCTACAACAAGAACCTTGTTCCCAATCGCTATCTGATCTGGACCAACGCGGGGGTTGCCGCATCTGTGGGAAGCCGCTTTGTATATCCCATGACGAAAGTCATTACCCACGTGAGTGATGCCCTGAACGTATGGCCGGTGATTGACGGAACGGACATGAGTTGGAACAGAAACAATGTGAACATGCTTGGGGTCTTCGGCCTTGATATTTATGACAATTTCATGTCGATCTATGACTACAAGAATGACTTCGGTACCATCTGTTACAAAAATCATCTGCTGGCGCGCGGTATGAAGACATGGACCTTCGGGTCTGGCAACGAGGGCAAACAACAGGCGACGACATATTCGGATACCGGCGACCTTTACATGGAAATGCAAAGTGGCCGCTTCGTCTGGGATGGCATCTACGAATTCATTGATCCCGGAATGTCCGATGGGTGGACGGAATACTGGTACGGGGCTGGCCACCTGGGCGGATTGACCACAGCCAACCCCAATGCAGCCGTCCATTTTGAAATCCCGCCTCGGCGCCCCGGAACCGCCACGTTGGCGGTAACATCCACTGCAGACTTTCCGGGCTCCACTTTGGAACTCTACGCAGGCAAGCAAAAGGTTTGGAGCAAAAAAACAGACTTAGAGGTTGGTAGCGTTTCTCATACGGTAATCCCTCTCGGAACAAGCACCCAAGGGCAGATTCTGGAACTGAAGATTCTTTCCAGTACTCGAATATTACTCCTCGACCACAAGTTCTATCCAAATGATGAGCATCCCAACGCTAGATATGCGAGTGATTCGGTTCCCCGGTCGTACGGGCCCGTCGCCACTCTCACGGCCGACCAACTCTATCAAATGGGGCTTGGCTACCAGAAATTTGGACGTATCGATGACGCAGAGCGGGCGTACAAGGAAGCACTGGCCAAGGACCCACTCTTTGCTCCGGTGCACCTGCAAATGGGATTGCTGGCGCTCCGCCGTTTCGAAACTCAGGACGCCATCGACCACTTCAACAAAGTCCTGGAACGCGATCCCACCAATAGCGATGCCCATTATTATGTGGGAATTATCGATTCCGAACTTGGGCACTATTCAGATGCCCGGCGGCAGTTCTACCTTATTCTTCCTAATTGCGACAAGTTCCAGTTGCGCAGCTATGTGCTGGGGCTGCTTGCGCTGAAAG
>JBJKQZ010000075.1:0-3332 GCA_046704865.1 Terriglobia bacterium | reverse complement strand
CCTCCCACCCGGGCAACATCGGGCTGAAGGATGCTTGCGGCGTCGTTCCGGATGTATTCCGCAAAAGATTCTTTCGAATAGAGCGTCTCACCCACGGCAATTGCGGTGCAGGTGTGCCTTTTGAGTTCGCGATGCCCGCCAACATTTGTGGCCGCAATCGGTTCTTCCAACCAGTAAAGATCGAACGGCTCAAACATCCGTGCCCGACGGATCGCCTCTGCGAGCGCCCAGCACTGATTCGCGTCTGCCATGTGCATGATCGCAGGGCCAATTGCACTGCGTACGGCCTGGAGCCGGGAAACATCTTCGCCGGCGTCTTCCTTCCCAACTTTGACCTTTACCCCGCGGAAGCCTTTCTCAACCGCCTGCCGTGCGTTGTGGACTAGTTCTTCAACGGGTACGTGCAACCATCCACCTTCCGTATCGTAGACGGGAACACGGTCCCGCAAGCCCCCAAGCAGCTTGTAGAGCGGGACGCTATGAGTTTTGGCTTTGATGTCCCACACAGCAATATCCACAGCAGCTCTCGCAATGCTCGAAACAGGACCTCCGCTTGAAGCGCGTGTAGCGCCGATCATCTTCCCCCAAATGAGTTCATGCGATTCGCAATCCAGACCCGTCAGTAAAGGAACTAATTCGTTGTCGAGAAACGCCTTCGCTGCCCGTCCGCCCGTCCCGATGGTGTACCCGTAACCAGTTCCATGCTGACCTCCGGAAGTCCACAATTCAATAACCAGCATTTCCATTGCGTTGAATGCCTGGATCGCATCGGATCGCTTGACCGGAACTGGAAGCGAGAAGAGGTGAGTTTTAGCCCTGCTTATTTCCATTTTCTTCATTGATTATGATCCATTGTGCCAGTGCATTTGAACGTTCCCAATAAATAGCATCCCTTTCTCTTGAAAACTTATAAAGAGGCGAGAGTTCGTACTTCTTCGGCATCGACGGTTTGAAACTTCAAGGCCGGCCCTTGATTGCACGGATTCACCCGGTAGGATCACCGGAAACCAGCGGAAGAAGAGGGACTGCAGAATAGCCTCTCGGCTGATTCGTACTATAATACCCTCCCGAACGATGGTTGAGTCACTTGTAGTTCGACCATTGTTCCCCCTAGTGGTTTGCGCACCGATGGGGTCCGGCTGTTATCGGGAACGTGTGCAACAGCCTGTCATTCGGCAAGATCCCCAAGTAATCCGCTTTAAGTTCCATCCCCCGCTTGAAAGCGCCGTCTAGCAAACGAACCTGCAAAATTGGAGAAGGTGGACCCACCAGGAGATCAAGTCTCTATTGCCTTCATTTGTCGACAGCCCGACGGCAGAAACGAGGGGGGCCCGGGAGTTCCTTCAGAGGCGAACCTAGCACAATTGAAACCCACATTGTGACCTCGGAAGCCTACAGGAACTGGCGTCGGTCAAAAAGCCTGATTCGTCCAATGAATCATGTCTATTTTGAAAACATCTAACACGACTTGCCTGGTTTGATATTTTGGTTTTGCCTTGATCTAACTTGCCCGCAAAGGGGCGCGCATGCCCCATGGCCGGCGGCACCAACCTGCTATGCATAAACGCGATAATCAATCCCCAGCAACCTTGAAATGCTAATCAATTCCTCTACCCAGTTGCCATAACATCCGTGCGTGTGATTGGAGTCATAGGTTGCAAGAAAGTCGTCGGCGGGCACCTGCAGCCTTGCGAACGCGTGCGGCCACTCCTTGGTTGTTGCTTCAGCTTTGGCCCAATTCTTGGCTTCATCAAACAAGACGAACTCTGCCGGCAAGATAGCCATCCAGTATTTGCCATTGCATCGCGTCAGGCGCGCTAGGGTTACTTCACCCGGCTGTGCAAAATGCATGACACTTGCACCACCTGCCGGGAAGTAAAACACCTCTGGCCACAGGTGGACATTGGGCAAGTTTTCTTCCGCGCGATGCGAGCGGCCCGCAAAGAAAGTTGCGTGCGCGCCGGAGTTGCAAAGGTCGAAGAAATTATCTTCCGCGTCGTAATGTCGAACATCTGCAAAGAGGACGGGCTCACCTGTTAGATGCTTGAAAAGCTCCATCGTCAGTGCACCATCCATGTCGGCTTCAGTTGCGCAAACTACAGGCTCTTTGGGCCCTTCCCAGTCGTAGGGATCATTCGAAAATGCGTCAACAAGATCTTCGGTGGTGAAATGGTCTGTCAGCTCCGGCTGGGCCTTGATTCCAAAGAAATCGATACTCTTCTCCTGATTCACTTCTTTGCAGGCATGATAAAAGCGAATCTGCCGCTTCAGTAATTCGGGCGTCAGCTTCTTCCCGTCGTAATGGATGTTTTTACCTAATTGTTTCTCTAACCAATGGAATGCATTTTCAACCCTGTCCTTATCGATCAGAGCAGAACGACGAACGATCTCATACTGGTCAATGTGCTCAACGTCAATTCCAAAATCTCTTTTCCACTGATCAGCGGCCGCAACTGCTGTGTACATTCCCATTGGACGGCCACCGTAAAGGCCAAAAGTCTTTCCCTTCAGCCGTCGCACAGCCACGGAAGCCCTCAGGAACTGTTCGAGCCGTACAAAAACCTGGTCGTCCGCTACGTCACCCTGAACACGCATATGTGTTCGGCCAACTTGGTCCAAAGCTCCTGCTGCCGCCAGCATGCCAACCATCCCCGGATAACTGGGATTGATGTTGGAGAAGAGGACATAGGGCCCTGGAGCAAATTCTGTTGCAATAGCGGTCAGGTGCGGAAAGCACCACACAGCATAATTGAGGATGGTGGCATCAACTCCAGCAGCCAGCAACCGTCGGCCTTCACGCTTGGCAACGTCCGGATGCCACACGATTTCTTCACCGGCCATGACTTCGTAACGCCCCGTTTCCTCTAGCCGCCGCTTCAACCGCGCCTGAAAAGTCTGGTTCATCTCCAGTTGCAGCTCGTGCGCAAATTTTCGCCCGTCGGAAAATGTCAACAACCCGATTTTACTCTTCTTCATGAATCACTCCTTTAACAAAAGGTCACCCCGTCCTCGCAGTTTGGAAAAAGTGTTGGCATGGGGCAACATCATCCGGCGCAGGCGGAACCCCCGCAGTAAGTACCAGGATACCCGCACCAACGTACACGAAGCCAGCAAGCGATATTGCAAAGTTCAGGTTGTAGCGTTCCCCGAACAATCCAATAGCCACCGGAGCCAGACCATCGCCTCCAACTCATCCGATCATTTTAATAAAGGCGGCCGAAGTTCCGCTTCTAATCTGGGTTCTGCTTCTTGATGAGCCAGACTTCTGCAACCTGACAGGCCCGGCCATTGTGGCCCAACCCGGTCTCTCGCTGCCATGTCAGTTTTAGTTG
>JBJKQZ010000074.1:0-9810 GCA_046704865.1 Terriglobia bacterium | reverse complement strand
TTTCCTGCCACGGCGTTCCACGTCCATCCAGTACCATGGCCCAACCATGTTTGTTTGAGCAACTCGCCCGGGCCGTAAAGCGTAAACGTAATCGCGTTGGTCGCGCCTGGAACCACGGTTCCATGTTGATCCACAACCAGCGCCGTAATATAAGCCAGACTTTCGGGATCACCGGACTTCAATTCCATAGTGTCAGATTGCAATACGATCTTGTGGGCCGGGCCAGCAGTTCGCCGCTCTTCGGTCAGTTCATAACCGGAATCTCGCGCCAAAGCCTTTAGAGTTCCCGGCTGGTACGGAACTTTCCAGACTCGCGGCGCATGGAGGAGATTGACCTCAGGCTTATCCCGTTTAACTCCGAGAGACTTCCCGTTGAGCACCAGTTCAACCTCAGGAGAGTTGCTGTACACTTTGACAAGCCTCGTCTTTCCTTCCTCGCCGGGCCAGGTCCAGTGGCCAACTATATGCGCCAACGGCTTGGAACTCCATTGGCTCTGGTAAAAGAAATAGACGTCTTTAGGAATTCGCCATACGTCTGTCATGCCAAAAGCTACGATATGGGGAAGAACCGTATCGTAACTCTCTCCGTCATAATCGAATTGATGCCAAATCGCGCCACCGGCCATCCATGGGCGACGATTAAGTTCGCCAAGATACTTCTCGTGCTCGACGCAAGCCCGGTCCTCGCTTTCCGGCCCAAAACCATAAATGCCGCGCCCCATCGTTGCGGCACTATATTCTGCCGTCATATACGGGCGCCTGGGGTACTTGAGATGCCTGGCGTCGGCCTCCGAGTCCGCACCAAGCCCTACTACATCCACCAACGCTTCAACCTCCTCGCTGCCAGGAGAATGCATGGCCACAGGCCGCGTAGGGTCAAGCTGGCGATACTTCCGCGCCACGGCTCCCACCACTTCCTTCGCCGTCTTTAGCGGGGCGTTCACTTCTCCTGCCAGACCCCAAACAATGTTCGAAGGGTGGTTTCTGTCACGCCGGATCATCTCCTCGGCCATCTGGAATACATTTGCGACATACTCATTAACCTGGCCGATCTCCTTATTTACAGGCAGCTCTTCCCAGACCATTAATCCCAGCCGGTCCGAGGCATCAAGCGTAGAGGGATCATGAGGATAATGTGAGGTTCGCCAGAAATTCGCTCCCATTTCACGAATCATCTTCATATCTTCCCGATGGCGAGACTTTGGAAGGGCGTTGCCCATTCCCGGATAAACCTGGTGCCAGGTCGTTCCCTGGATCTGAAGGCGTCGGCCATTAAAAATAAGGCCCTTTTGCGGATCAAACCTGAACCATCGAAAACCCAGCGGAATATCCATCCGGTCAATCGTGCGCCCGTTCTCACTCAGTGAAGCAACGATGCGATAAAGAACCGGCGTGTCTGGTGACCAGAGTTGAGGGCGGTCTATCTGCCCGGAATACTGGGCAACAATCTTCGTCTGATTCGCACCCGCCACGATGGCGGCGGACAAGCTCCTGATCAGGGTGTTATCGGGCGAAAAGATCTCATGAATGATAGTCAGGTTTCGCGGCTGAGATGACTTGTTCACGATCTGCGATTCGATACTGACTTCTGCCTTATCCTCTGAGACCGCGGGAGTTGTCCAGAAGACATCAGCGATATAAGTGGGCTCTGAAACTCGCAGCCACGCGTAACGATAAATCCCACCATAAAAGTTGTAGTCAGATTTCACGGTCGGCGGAATGTTGGGGTGATAAAGATTATCGACTTTCACGACGAGGACGTTGAACTCCGGCTCCAGTTTGGCGATATCTGTAATATCGAACTCGAAGCCGCTATATCCCCCCTTATGCTCTCCAATCTTCTGCCCGTTCAGCCAGAATTCTGAAACGCTGTTCACTCCCTCAAATTCAAGGAAGATCCTCTTCCCGGAAAATTTCCTGTCGAATGGAAAATGCTTTCGATACCATCCGATCCCCCGCCAATAGCCGGGACTTGCGTCCGTCGTGTCGTGAGCGTTCCATGTGTGGGGCAAGGTAATCCGATCCCATGCCGAGTCGTCATAGTCCGGGCTGTACGCCTTGCGGAATTCCGGCTCGATCAAAGCCGCCCTTCCGTTTTGGCGGTCCATCGACCCCAGGCAGCCCGCACCATTCGTCTGGCGCTTGAAGAGCCAGTCTCCATTGAAAATCGTCCGGATTCGCGGGCTTCCACTCTCAACGGATACAGTCTTCTCTGTTCCTTGAAAATCGACAGGTGGAGCTTCACCGCTGGCGCGCAATTTTGACGAGCCGGCAACCGCCGTGGCTCCCGCCACCAAACTGCCTAGAAATCTTCTGCGCCGCATCTCTCCTCCTCTTAAAGTGGCCGTCACTTGAAGCGGATGAATCTGCAGGCTCTGGAAACACCGTTTGTACAGATTTCGAACCCGACAAGTCGATCAATTCCCTAGCTGCTGATATTCGCGGAACTCGGAGATATCCGTCACCCCGCTGCGAGGACTATCAGGACAAGAGGGGGGCCACCGCCATGGCAAGCATTAATGAGCAATTTCCTTTGGTCCCACAAGCGCGTCCACCACACCGCTGGCGATGATCCCGGTCCCTCTGTCGTTAGGATGGATGTTATCGAACCAATTCATATCACCCAGGTGTTTTGGGTCATCCGCCGGATTGCCCTCATCAGCCCGCAGGCGAAGGTCCCAGTCTCCTTTTTCGGTTTCTGATTTGATGCGGCGGAAAGTGTCAGCAAGTCCGTACCCATGCTCTGCTGTAAATGCGCGGATTTCGCGGTTGTAGGGCTCCAGATACTCGTTTCGCGATTCCCCATTCCTGAAACCGGGAGCCATCGGGTCGTCCCGGCGATAAGGGGCTGAGTGCCTGGGGTCAACATACATGGTGGTGCAGAAAATCAGGATGACTCCCGGGTAGTCCCTTTCAATCTGTTTTCCAAGTTCCTCAAGATGCCTTCTGAAAGTGGCCGGCGGATAGACCTTGCTGTCGTTGGCGCCGTAATTAACGATAACAGCGTCGGCTTTCGGGTGTCGGCGCACAATGTCGAAGTAAGGTCCCGAGGTCTTCGAAGTAAAAAGGGGCACAGATACGCCTTCCGGCGATCCTTCTTTCGGGCCGATATACTCCCCGCCATACGCCTCGTTGTAAATGGTCCACCGAACTCCAGGAACTCTTTTTTCCAGCATGCGTTTCATCACCGCCTCAATCCGCTTGTCGCCCGTGTGCAGGTCAAAAATCGAGTCTCCAAGCAGAAGCACGGTCCCGCCGTGAGTCAGATGCCGGGGGCCTGCGGCGGTTGCGGACCATGCAAACGCCATGATCAGAGCTGATATGAATACAGAGTGCCAGACCGACCGCCTGTGAGACATTAGTTCTCCTTAAACGCCCAGAGCGGAATTATGAACTGACAATACCCGGATCATTTCCTGAGAACAAGTGACTTCTGCGCCAGAGACACATCCGGCCCGAAACCTTACCAGCTTATTGCAACCAGACCATACGTCTTCATTTCCGGAACTGTAAAAGACGCAGCGCGGGCTTGAGTTTTGAACGGAAGGTCCTCTGGCGAATCGTTCTCCAGGGTGTAGAACTTTACACTCTTTGCGGATTCACCCTCGGGAAGATTGCACACGACGTCAATGCTGGAAATTGCCGGCGTCGTCTTTGCGTTGTAGTTGACCAGGTGGACCATTTCTCTCCGCTTTTCGGGCTGCCAGACCAAATTTGCCGCCAGGAATTCCGGCCCGGAGATTTCCACGGGCATCTTCGCGTTGGCTGCCCATCTGATCTCACCCACCAGTTCTTCCCAATTCGCGGGGCGCTTCCAGAATCTGTTGTCGATAGTGAAGTACGGCTCCATCCTGGGAAGTGGTCCCTCAAACGGGATGCCGGGGAAATAAACCACCCGGCCCTTGCCAACAAGCTTTCTTGTTGGCAGGCCTGAAGAAATCTCCAGAGCCGCAACGTCTTCTTCGTAATCACTTGCAGATGGCTGCCCTGCAACCAACCCTTTCAATCCAGGCTCGATCCGCAACCGCCGCCACTCGTCGTAAAGTCCCGCGTGGCCGGTGGCAACCAGCCCACCACCGTTCTCAACGAAGGTCCGGATCTTTGTGATCTGCTCATCTGTCAGGCATTCCGTATCGGGAAGAATCAAGACTTTCAGCTTTGCCAGGTCCGGCAGCGGCTCGTCAAAAATCAGATGGAACGGGATGCGCGACTGGATCAAAGCCTGTTCAACCAGGATGGCGCTCAGTTGCGCCCTGACGTTGTGATAAGTGATGGAAGGATAGGACCGCAAAACGCCCACCGTTGCCAGATCGTGCGTTCCCACAAAGAGGTCGCGGTGTTTCCTGTAAAACGCGATGTATTGGAGCATATAGGAATGAAGTCGCCCCGTGGGATACTGTCCGCTCCCCGCCGTCCCAATCGTCTGGTTGTAGGCCAGCTTTTCGGCGGTGGCCACGTCGTCAGGCGACACAGTCAGCAGAACGTTGTTGTACGCCCGTGCAAGCTTGTAGCTGCGGATTTTGGAAACCAGCCGGCCGTCCTCAGGAAAATATTCGGCGAAGTTCTGTTCTTCGGTCACATAGGCGTCGGTTGAAGTGAGCAGGCGGGAGTGGTCGATGGCGTTCATCCAGGCGCGGTTCCCGCCGGTAATGCCGTGAGGATTAATCTCAACGGCCACTTCAGGGTTGAGCGATTTTGCATACTCGGCCATCTGCCGCAGAGCGTCCGCCATTACCTGGCAGCGGAAATCGATCCATTCCTGAATTGCGGGATCAAAGATAATCGCCATCTTCTCCGGCGGATTGTCACGGTTCCACTGCGGCGGATTGATGTGATCAACGTTAGCGAAACCAAACCGCTGCCGAAGTTTTTCCGCTGAGTACTTGGACTTCAGGTAGTTGCGAAATCCGTTGACGCAACTCGGGCTGTGGCAGGAATCCGGTTCGGGGTTCAAATCAAAATTATCGAAATGGATATAGTCAGTCTTGACCTCTTCCACCGCGAACCGCACCAGTTTCTTGAGATATGCAAGATATTCCTGGTTTGAAAAGCAGGGCCGGTAACGGAACGACTGCTGGTAGCCGTAGGTCAGCAGAATGGGCTGCCCGCTCACGTCTCGTTGGATCCAGTCTTTGGCGCGCGGCTCCTCGGCAAAAAAAGTCTCATACATCATGGTGTTCCACTGAAGATAGGTATCCACCCTCATCCCGTAGCGATGCGCGACCTCAGCCGCACGCTTGGTCTCCAGCATCTCCGGCATTTCTGCCGCCATACCAAATCCCTTGTAAAAATGCGTATGAAAAACTTCCACACCCTGGTCCTTAAGCTGGCGGATCAGACCTTCACTCTGGTTCCAGTCGTGGATCTTTCTGGCTGCGAGTGACTCGCCTCCGCGCCGGAGCACGAAGATGTATGGTTCATGCAGCCCGCCGGCCGTAATGAGCCCGTTCTTAATCCAGCCTGCCCCTTTATGTGGTTCTTCCGTACTGGGAAAACTCGTGTGCGCTGCGTTCCCCAGTTGTGACACGGCCACTCCGGCCACAACGCTGCCCATAAAATCTCTGCGGTTCATTGCTCCTCCCTACCTGCTTTTTGGCTATAAACGTCGGGAGTATAGCACATGCTTGAGCGGCGGGTTCTGCTGGCAGCAAAGGCTTTCAGATGCCTTGTGAACGCCCAGGGAGCATTCCCACGCATATACCTGCGGCAACCCAAGGCGGCACGGCTTACCGTCCTGGCGACGGGCACATACAACAACCGCGCTAAATAGCGGAGGCGAGGTATTTGACCGAGGCAGTTCGCGAGGGTTCAGGTGATATTAGGCTGACTGCGGATAATTCAGGAAAGCAAATCGTGGTCTACAAATCTCGACGCTGAAAATGCCGGATCGCCAGCACGAGCGCCACCAGCATGTAAACAACGGCATAAAGAACCATCGTTTCGCTCGGAACCGAGGCAGTACCGAACGGGGACATTTTAAAGACGCCCATCAACGGTGTCTGCATCTCGAACGCCGCGCGCCGCCAAAGGGATTCGCTGGGCATCAGGATACTCGCAACGATGCCCACGTTCACGGTGGCCTGGCTCTGGGTAGCGGAGCCAATCTGTTCAATCCAGCCGCCCAGAAACGCGGCCCCGTGCATTCCAAGCACTGTGACACCGCTGGCAAGCGTGGAAAAAGCCGTTCCGCAAAGCAGGGTGACATTGAGCACCAGAATGCTTTCCAGCCATACCAGTCCAAGGCCGCTCCAAAGATGTTCAACCGAGGCGCCTCCGATTAAATATCCCAGCGCGGCAACTCCCCCCAGCAGAAACAGGATGTAGGCCGTGAGCATTCCAACAAAACCGAGCCATTTTCCGGTCAGGATTTGGAGGCGCGTGATGGGCTTGGTGGCAATCGCATGAATAGTGCCGGACGAAATCTCTCCCGAAATCGTGTCCGCGGCGATCAGGATGGTCATCAGCACCGTCAGCAGGTCCCCCGCATAAAGTCCCATCATCAGCGAGGTGTTCAAAATCTGATGGCTAAGGGCGGCGTTGTGATGAGCGATGGCTTTCACCTGGAAGTGCATGCCCGTGCCAAAAAGCGCCAGGAAGCCTGCTCCGGCGGCAAGGGCCATCCAGAGGACTTTTTTCCGCGCCGCTTCGCGGAACGTGACACCGGCCATGGTCCATGTGCCCATCAAAGCCCCCCGTCCGTGCCGACGATCTGGAGGAACAGATCTTCAAGTGAAAGGCGTTGTGGCGTGACTTCATAAACGTCAACATTCCGGCTGACGAGAAAGCGCACGATCTCAGGCAAGGCGTCCATTGAAGGAATGTAGAAAGTGAGATGGTCTCCAGAGTTCTGGAGCGACAAGACCTGCTGCCGCAACAATTCCATTGTTTCAGGATTGATATTCCCGGCGCGCAAAGTCACCGTGACTTCACCCTCAAGCAAAGCCCCGAGCCGGCGGGTCTCCAGCACCTCGCCATGCTTGATAAAGGCCACACGATCGCAGGTGACTTCAACTTCACCGAGCAGGTGCGAATTCAGGAAAACCGTTGCGCCTCGATTGCGTTCGGCACGGATGATGTCGCGCACCAGTTTGCGGCCGGCAGGATCGAGCCCGGAAGTTGGCTCGTCAAGAAAGATCAGGTCCGGTTGGTTGATAAGGGCCTGGGCCAATCCCAGACGCTGCATCATGCCCTTGGAAAAACCCCGGACGCGATTATCGCGATGCGCCAGGAGACCAACTTCATTCAGCAAGTCAGGAATTCGTTTCTTTAACGCTGAACGGGACATCCCGTAAAGGCGCCCGTGAACCGCAAGAAGTTCCTCCGCCGTCAACCATTCGTAAAACCGGAAGTGCTCAGGCAGGAAACCGATCTTGCGGCGCAAGGAAACGTCACCCGCAGGAGAACCGAGGACCGTTGCTTCACCGCGCGTGGGTTTTGTCAGCCCGAGCAGCATCTTGATGGAGGTGCTCTTGCCTGCGCCGTTCGCCCCCAGGAAACCGAAAACTTCTCCGCGTGGCACTTCGAATGAAAGGGATCGGACCGCAACGTTGGCACCGAAAGTCTTGCGCAACGCGCGGGTTTGGATGGCAAGGTTTGCGTTTGAGGCAGCTTGTTGAGTCCCGGAAGAATCCATTCGCGACCCGATCTCCATGATAAGTACGGCAAATACCAGCAATGGTGTGACTGTTAAAATCCCAAGGGTCCAAGGCAGCCCAACACCCTGAACTACCAGCTCGAGAGCGATTGCAAATGGTTCATTCCAACCGGGCAAAACCTTCTGACCGCGTCCTCGGGCCGGAGCTTCATCGTTAATCCGCGAATCGAAACATTAGCTCAATGAGCCTGCAAGCGCCAGTGCCTGATCAGCGCTGCCATAACCGCGAAGCGAATAGATGATTCCATTCTTCACCCAGATCAGCGTATATTCCGCCGGCCGCCCGCGGAAGCTCTTACCCATGATCAGATTTCCCTGCACGCCGTCCACCTGCTCCGGGACATATGAGCTTGCCTGTCGCGGTATCGGCACCACCAGAGTAGATTTCCAATCCACAGTTGAGCAAAACTGCTGCGCCTGTGCGGGACTCATACCGGCGGCCTGGAGGGCAATCTGGAAAAGCTGGCTGACGTCCAATTCAGGGGGAACGCTCACGATGGGGCTTGGGACCTGACCAAACATCACGCAGCCGGAGATATCCTGGGGCGGCGTCTGGCTTTGTTGACCGGCTTTCGATTCAGTGTGCCGGTCCGGGCAGTTGCCGTAGCGGAGAAATACGGACTTGGGAATGTGCACGGCAATCGTCTGGCCGTTAACGCTCTCAGGAACCTGCAAATTCTGTCTGCCCAGGCTGTCCAGAATGGCCTGGAGGCGGCTCTGATCAAGCTTCATAAGATACGATTGCTCACCCATTACTCCGATTTTCGGCGTTTCACTCAGGTCCGTGAAAGTGCGCACCGTGAAGCCCGCCAACTGCGATGCCTGTGAGGCATTGCTGGCAGGTTGTGGCTTGCCGGGGGAAAGCGTAACGGTAACTTCGTTCGAAATCACCTGCCGGACGAGGGCCTGCGTGTCACTATTGGGAGAGAAGTTCAGATCGACAGGGACAACGGCTACTTTTTCCACGCGAAGCATGGATAGAACGCGCTGGGTCCAGCTACGTGCCGGGGCAAAGACGACCAGCACAAGGATTAATGCCCCTGTGGCCAATGAGCCCCAGGCGGAAAGAGGATGTGCCGAGAAAATCCCCTTGAGGAAGCCATGGCGAGATTGACCATTGTCTTCTGAAGCGAGCCGTGCGCGAAACTTCTGATAGGCAAGCGGAGGATCAATCGCTTTATCCGGCGCCAGGGATGCCAGCGCGTTCTCTGCTTCCACGCTTACCTTCGACATTTCCTGAAGCCGTGTGCGGCATTGCGCACAATTCTTAAGGTGCCGATCAGCTTCAGTTCGCTCCGGGCCGGTTGCCTCATGATCAATCAGGGTACGCAAAGTTTCATCGCTAAGGCAGTTCATAATTCCTCCTTATTTCCCGTGAAGTCCCAGAAAGCTTTTGCGGAACGCAGCCTCCGCCCGAATCAAACGGGTTCCAACCGATGCTCTTTTCACGCCTAGGGTGTCAGCCAGTTCCTGGTAGGAAAACCCGCTCGCCCGCAGAATCAAGAGCTGTGCCTGCTCCGGGCGAAGATACGCAAGGGCTTTGCGCACCTGCGCGCGCCTTTCCGCTTCCAAAACACCACCCAGAGGGTCTGGTGCAGAGTTCCCTGCCAGCATTGGTCCAGCTTGCTGTTCAATTCGGCCGCGACGGGCATCAGCGCGAAGGTTGTCTATCGCCATGCGGGTTGCGGTGCGGTAAATCCAGCCGCTCGGATTGAACCGAGTGCTTTCGCCAAAAGGCTGCCGGTAAAGCCGCCAGAAGGCTTCAATCGTCAGATCTTCAGCGCGCGAATAATCACCCACAAAGCGGAAAACCACTCCCGCCAGCCGGGCAAAATTCTGCATGAAAAAATTCTGAAACGTCTCGTCAGTCCAGCCCGGCACGCTGTTTTGCATGTCCCTCTCGCCGATTGAGCCGTTGTGCTCACTGGAATGGATTTCCACCGGAACCGCCACAAATAACCTCCCGAGCTTACGTCAATAAAACGCCTGCCGCGGTGGAAAAGTAACAGCCATCTGCTTTTTGTGCGTGATTGGGTCTTGCCAGGCGCGGAATGTGACCATTCCGCCAAGTTGTTGTATTGATTGGTGGGCCTGGGTAGAGTTGAACTACCGACCTCACCCTTATCAGGGGTGCGCTCTAGCCACCTGAGCTACAG
>JBJKQZ010000073.1:0-2819 GCA_046704865.1 Terriglobia bacterium | reverse complement strand
CGCATGTCAACTACCCCCAGCAAATCCGGAAAAACGGTTGACGAACGGCTCGGCGGCTATGACGCCATTGCGGCGATCCTCGACGAATTGTTGCGCCGCTTGCGATCAGATCCCGCGGTCGCCCGTTTTGCAGGCGGACGCAGCCTTGATTCCACAAGGCGCGGGCGAGAATTGCTCATCGACCAGATCTGCGCCCTTTCAGGAGGGCCATGCGTATACACCGGCCGCGATATGAAGACCGCGCACGGAGGACTGGGCATCAACTCTCATGAATGGAAATTGACTCTCCAGCACACCACCGACGCTCTCAACCAGTTCAAGGTTCCGTCCCGAGAAAGGAAGGATTTCATCGCTTTATTTGAGCGCTACAAGGGCGAGATTGTAGAGGGGTAGACGTCTGTTTCTAAGATTTTGGTGTGAGGGCTCAAGGTTCATTACTTCGCAGGCAGTTTCCCGGCATGAGGTCGAGGTCGTCGATCTAGCGCGCCGTCCAGCCTCCGTCAATCAGGATGGTGTGTCCTGTGATCAGGGATGCTGCGGGTGATGCCAGGAAAACCACGGCGCCTGTTACCTCCATCGGTTCCCCAATCCTGTGAAGTGCCGCAATGCGTTCGATGGTATCGGCGCGGAATGCCGCGTCTGCGAGCGCCTCCTCCGTGCCGGGAGTAAAGATAAACGTGGGCGCGACCGCGTTCACCGTAATATTGTGTTTTCCCCACTCAACGGCCAGGCATTTGGTCATATGCGCGATTGCGGCCTTGCTGGTGCAATAGACCGATTCCGTAGGCAACGCCACAAAACCAGCCTGCGAACTCATATTGATAATGCGGCCGCTCTGCTGCCGAATCATTACGCGCCCCGCCGCCTGGCTGGCAAAGAAAGTTCCCTTAACATTCACGGCCATGGTGTAATCAAAATCTTCTTCCGTGAAATCTTCCGCTGGATTCCCCGGAGCGACTCCCGCATTGTTGACCAGAATGTCGAGCCGGCCAAAATGCGTGACAGCCTCCTCGACGGCGCTTTTGATCTGGTCGAGATGCGCCATGTCCATCTGAAGGCGAAACGCCCTGCGTCCCATGGTCTCTATTTCGCGAGCGAGTTCCGCGCCCGTATTCCTGTCGCGAAGTCCCAGCGCCACATCAGCCCCGGCGTCTGCCAGCGCCAGTGAAATCGCACGTCCCAGGCCGCGTGCCGCTCCTGTCACAAGTGCAACCTGGCCGGTTAAGTCGAATTTCGGGTATCCGTTCATAGGAACTCCTTGGATAGGCTAAATCACGGATGCAAAATGCAGGAACGTAAGAGCGTCAATGCGGGGTGAGCCCGCTTTTCTTCAGTACGCGCTACAGGGCTGCAGTTCCTGATACCATCGTGGACTCAGCATGCGGAACATGCATCCTGGAACCGTAGTAGGCGTAATGGGTTACCACGGCATAGCAAACCAGCGGAACGAGCATGGCTACGGCCATGCTGTGCCAGAATCCGTAGAGAAGTCCCATCACGGGCGGAGCCGCTGCGCCTCCCACGATTGCCATGACTATGCAGGAACCCCCGAGCTTGGTGTTTGCGCCTAATCCCTTAATGCCCAGTGCGTAGATGGTGGGGAACATCAGAGACATGAAGAAGCTTGTGAGGAACACGGCTCCAACACCGACCCAGCCGGGAAGGAGGACCCCGATCACGACCAGAAGCATGTTAATGATTCCATAAATGCCCATAAGCCTGCTGGGGCGGAAAAATTTCATCAGATAGGTGGCCACAAATCTGCCAATAGCAAATGCCACAAGACTTCCGGTCAGCAGGTAGCCGGCAATTTTTTCAGACTGGTGCGTGTAATCCTGGATGTACTGAATGAAAAAGCTCCAGGTCCCCACTTGCGCGCCCACGTAGAAGAACTGCGCGGATACACCCTGCAAAAAATGCGGGTAATGTAAAAGGTCACTCAGTTTGCCGGTGTCACGACCATCCCGGGAGTGGGCTTCTTCTTTGATCTGCGGGAATTTCGTCCTTAGGATCAGGAACGCCATGATCCAAACCACGATCCCAAGCACAATGTACGGGTGGACCACTCGTAGGGTCTCGCTCTTCAGGTAAGCCTTGAGCGTACCCTCGGCCTTGAGCGTATCGATTTGATGGCTGTTTAGTTCGATTCCTGAAAAGATGAAAACAGTGCCAACCAGTGCGCCGGTGATTGATCCCAGCGGGTTAAAGGATTGGGAGAGATTCAGCCGCTGTTCGGAAGTTCCAGGGTCGCCCAGAACCGCAATAAATGTGTTGGAACCCGTCTCGAGAAACGAAAGGCCGCTGGCGATTACGAACAATGCAAACAGGAAAAAGCCATAGCTTCCTACTTTCGCCGCGGGCCAGAACAGGAACGATCCGGTGCCGAAAAGCAATAGCCCGGTGACCAATCCTGTCTTATATCCGAATTTCCGCATCAGAAGTGCAGCTGGCATCGCCAGGCAGAAATATCCCAGGTAAAACGCTGACTGAACCAACCCCGCCTGAAACCGGGTGATCTGAAATGACGTCATGAATTGCTTAATGAGGATGTCATTCAGGTTGTTGGGAATACCCCAGAGGAAGAACAGCGCTGTGACCAGCACAAAGGGTATCGTGTTCCCGGGAGAAAACAATGGAGGGCGTTTGTTCGGATCGGCTGTTGTATTCATGGTTGGTTTTCCAAGATGGCGATGGCAGTGCACACGGACTCTTCTGCACAGTCCGAGTCAAATCGTTTGTTGTTGAAATAGGGAAAGAACTTTGCCTTGCCCGGCGCCGCCGGACCGTTTGGCCGTTCCCCCCAGCCCACAATGCTGCCT
>JBJKQZ010000072.1:0-4168 GCA_046704865.1 Terriglobia bacterium | reverse complement strand
GGGCAGGGCGAGGGTCCTTGAAGAGTTTGACCCCGAGGCCAAAAGCAGATTCTTCGCTGCGCTCAGAATGACCGGCATGGAGTGACCCGGGAAGGGAATTCGGCGATGCGCTCGTCCTTTGGGGCAGAGCGAGATTACTCGTCGGCTGAGCCTCCGTGGAATGGCACACCGGCAACACCCGCGGTGGTGCTTGTCGCCGGGCGTGATTACGCGATACATTCAATCGTGCGCTAAGCGGTGCGGCAGGAGTTGCCGGCGGCGCACAATTCATACGAGGAGTCTAATATGCAGAGTCGCATTCTTGGCACTACGATGCCCGTACTGGAAGTTGCGCTCGATCCCGGCGAGGCGGTGATTTCCGAAGCGGGTGAACTTTCATGGATGACGAGTTCCATCCAGATGACCACCCACACGCAGTTTGGCGGCGGCGGAGGAATCTTCGGCGTGCTGAAGCGCGTGGCAGGAGGCGGATCGATCTTTATGACGCAGTACCAGGCCGCGGGCGCACCGGGATCGGTTTCATTCGCCACCAAGCTGCCGGGCCATATTGTTCCGGTGGAAGTGGGGCCGGGACAGGAATACCTGATCCACCGTCACGGCTTTTTGTGCGGGACGCCGCAGACCCAGATCAGCGTGGGCTTCCAGCAGTCGCTGGGGGCGGGAATTTTTGGCGGCGAGGGTTTCCTGCTGCAGCGCCTGAGCGGAAGCGGGACCGCGTGGCTTGAGCTTTCCGGTGAGCTGGTGTTGAAAGAACTGCAGCCCGGAGAGAATCTGCGGGTGCATCCGGGGCACGTGGGCGCGTTCCAGGCGGGCGTTTCATTTGAGATTACGACCGTGCCGGGCATCAAGAACATGTTGTTTGGCGGCGATGGAATCTTCCTGGCGTCACTGACCGGGCCGGGAAAAATCTGGTTGCAAACGCTGCCTATTGCCAGGCTCGCGCACGAACTGATGGAATATATGCCTTCGCAAACCACGCAGGCCGCCGAGGGCGGCGCCATCGGCGGCGTTATAGGCTCACTGCTGAACTCCTGAAGTTGGCAAGCCCTCGCCGGCTCTGCTCAACCCTGAAGATTGCAAACTTGCCGGCGTGCGGCTCGCAAGGGGTCCGTGCGCACAATGGCCGGCAGGCGCGCCAAGGGGCGGTTTCCGCTCCCGACCGGCCGAAGCGAGAGCCTATATACTCATCCGTAAACAATTATCTTGACATTAAGGTTGCACAGGGTGTACACAGGTGAAATCACGGGCCAAGCCCCTGG
Source organism: Terriglobia bacterium (assembly GCA_046704865.1). Classification (GTDB taxonomy): domain Bacteria; phylum Acidobacteriota; class Terriglobia; order UBA7540; family UBA7540; genus SCRD01. The sequence continues at coordinate 2,909 of JBJKQZ010000072.1, read as the reverse complement.
GGTAAGTTTACTGGCAAGGAAGCAGATCTTTCTCCGGAATACTAATAGTTTGGTTTCCTAACCTAACTAAGGAGGACGAGATGCCCCCTGAAAATCTCCCTGAGTCACTGCTGTTCCACCCCAAATGGTGGGTTGATCCCATTCCCTGGCCACTTTGGCAACAACTCGACAAGAACATCCTCACACAGGTGGCGATTGCCCAGCTTCACCTTCAAAAGGAAGTCCTGAGCGCTCAAATCAAAGCGCTTGATCAGATAACAACCATTCTGTCCAAGAGGGGATAGCTCGGAAGAGGGAAGGCGGCAATGCGGATGACTGCGGCCGCCTTCCTTGCTTCCTCCCTAGTCTCCCACGGATTTCTGCGGCTATTGCACCTTAAGGAGGTCGAGATGGCAGTGTCTTCACAGTTCAATATTCTGGATAGCGGGACGCCTTTGGTCCGGGATCGGGATACGACGCGGCCGGTTGCCTTGATCGGATTTCAGGACCAGGGAAATCTGGGCCTGGGATATCTGGCGTCAACACTCCAAAACGCCGGGTATACCGTAAAGATGTTTGACTTCCAGCGCAACCGAGCAGAGATTCTGAAAGCATTGCAGGAATGTAATCCCATCGTGGTGGGATTCTCACTGATCTTCCAGTTTTACATCCGCCAATTCGATTCATTGATCCGTTATCTTCGCGACCATGGGATTCGCTGCCACTTTACCATGGGCGGACACTTTCCAAGCCTAAGCTACCAGGAGACGCTGGAACTCGTCCCGGATCTGGACAGCGTTGTCCGGTTCGAAGGCGAATTCACGCTGCTGGAGCTGGTGGACCGCCTGGGGCAGGGAAGCGAATGGCGCCAGATCCAGGGCATTGCCTTCAGGGAAAACAGCCATATCACCGCCACGCCGCTGCGCCAGTTGGTCTCCAACCTGGATGAGCTGCCTTACCCGGAGAGGAATTTCAAGCCGGAGGAAGTGCTGGGCCGCAAGGCGATGCCTCTACTGGCCAGCCGGGGCTGCGCGCGCACCTGCTCGTTCTGCTCCATCCACATGTTCTACCGGGCGGCTCCCGGCAAAGTGGTGCGGACGCGAAAACCGGCGGAGGTGGCGCGCGAGATGCGCCATCTGCACGAACAACGCGGTATTACGATTTTCCTTTTCCAGGATGATGACTTCCCGCTGTTTGGTCCTGTGTGGCGGCGGTGGGCCAGGGAATTTGTGGACGAACTCCACCTCAACCATCTGCCGGGGCGCGCGATCTGGAAGATCAATTGCCGCGCTGACGCCGTCGATCCCGAACTGCTCTCAGCAATGCGCGATGCGGGGCTTTATCTGGTTTACATGGGGCTTGAATCCGGAAGCGAAGAAGGCCTGAAGACGCTGCACAAGCAGATTACCGTGGAGCAGAACATCCGCGCGGTAATGATGCTGAAGGAACTGCGCCTGATGTTCCAGTTCGGGTTCATGCTGTTTGATCCCTCGACCACGTTTGAGTCGATCCGGGAGAACGTCGAGTTCCTGCGGACCATTGTGGGAGACGGCTGCGCGGGCGCGGATTTCTGCAAGTTGCTGCCTTATGACGGTACGCCGATCAAGGAGCAGCTTGCGGCTTCCGGCAGACTGCGCGGCGACGTCTGCAACCCGGATTACGATTTTCTCGATCCGAAAGTAGGCGCATGCTACGAGGCCCTGGCGCACATCGTGAACGTCACGGGATGGATCCACGGCTACCGGGCGCTCTCGCCGCAGTTGAGCTGGGCCTGGAATGAGGTGGCCGTTCTGGAACGGCTGTTCCCCATGCTGCCCGATCTGCCGGCTTACAAGCAGGCGCTGCGGAGCATTACCGGAGCCAGCAACAATCTGCTATTCCAGGTGGTGGAAGATACCGCCGACACCTTCGCCGCCGGGGGCACGTCACCATGGTCAGCGGCAGCGCTCGAGCAACGATGCCAGGCGTTCCTGGCAGACCTTTTGCAGGAACGGAACAGCTTTATCGCCAGAAACCAGAAGGTTCTGCTGGACCAGTTGCAACAGGATGCGCAAGCTGTCGCAGCCTGCGCCTGAAGGGCAGGGAAATTGCCTGGGCGTGAACTGTGTGCAACGGATTCAGTGTTGCGCGGGGCTGAGTCTGCCGAGATTCGATCACCCGTTGGAGAGGGGCTGGCGCGTGGCCAGAAGGAAAAATCTTCCAGCGAGTATATCTTTCATTGGCTCGACAACCGCGCCCTTATCTGCAAGGCAAACGTGGAGGAGGTATCCTGCTTCCTGAAAAATGCGGACTACCTCCTCGGGGCTTCCGCCAAAGGACTGCAATTCTCCTCCGCCGTGAACCTCAACGCACCAGTCAACATTACCTTTGATGGTTTCGCCTGCCCCGCGAAGGGCCGTAAGCTCAAATCCCTCCACGTCCAGGAGCACGACGTCGGGCGCCCCGTATCGCGACGACAACGTATCTACACTGATCGTCGGAGTCATCCTCCCAATCCGTGAGACTCTGCCGTTCAACCCGCTCTGAAACCGAATCGTCCCATCCCGGTCCGAAATGGCCGCGCGAATCAGGGTGAGATTGTCGGCGGAGTTCATGGATTTGTTCATACGGGCCGCCTTGAAGTTGTGTCCACTCGGCTCCAAGGCCACCACTTCACGGGCCTCTCTGGAGAGGATGAGCGCGACAACCGCCTGATGTGCGCCGATGTCGAACACTCGAGCGCTGGGGTTAAGACGGTTCCGCTTCAGAAATTCAATCTCCGGGAGTGGGGGCCAGTCCATGTCATACCATTGCTTGGCCATCGGGTCAGGGACGTGAACCTTGAAGCGATACCCGGAATAGCAGTGCTCAACCGTCCTGGCATGGAAGGCGCGGCGATAGACCATGTCGCGGACTGCGCGCAAAAGGTTGGCTCCGATCGTGTTACGAAG
>JBJKQZ010000071.1:0-3812 GCA_046704865.1 Terriglobia bacterium | reverse complement strand
CAGCAAGATGCTGAGTTCCATGCTCTGCCAGCCGGAGGATATCAGCCCCTTGCGAATTGGTTGCATTTCCGCCCGTAATATAACCGCCAGAATGCCGAGGGATACAACAAGAAGAAGGAACAACCTCCGAACAGGATTGGCCAGGAAAGCCGTAAACTCGTGTAGCCCCCAACCAGCCAACATCAAGATCAGACCGGCTGATATTTGTGTTGCGGTAAGCGCGGCGGCGCGAAACATTCGAATCTATGTTAATACAGAACCGCGTGGCCTCGAGCGCAGAGCGCTCCTGCTAAAAGATCGTTGTGAGATATAATTATCGGTGGACATCCAAACGGCAGCACCCAAACCAGCCAGCCATCGTATGATTCCCGTGCCGATGTGCTGCATGACTTTGGTTCTTTTTCTACCCTTGTTGGCACTTGTCACGCCCTTTGTGTGGCTGATTCAATCGTTTTTCCAATCTCTTAAGCAGACAAACCCGGAGCCAGGTATTTCCTCTGTACGGAATTAGGACAGTGCCTTCTCAGCTTTGACTTCGGTATGAATGCCCGTGTTGAGATCCGGTCGTTTAGCCAGGATGAACTGCATCTCCCACGAATTTCAATGCTTGCTGAGAAACTGATCCTTCAATAAAAAACCGGGCTGGTTGGCCCGGTTTTAGTACGTCGAGTTGGTATACGGTTACATCCCCCACGGCGTGGCTGGCGCTGGAATGCTTTCCGGGCTGGTTTAGGACCGGAAATACAGATGCATGCTTCGGGCCAGCTTAAGTCGCAATCAAAAGACATCAAACTTAGTGCAACTATTGTGCCAATTCAGACAGTCCGGGGGACGAGGAAAATCGGCGTAAGCGGTTGAATTGGTTCGGGCGCGTATTTCGCAATTTTGCAACTAGAACAAAATACGATAGTCGGGCGGCTAAGTACGCAAATTATTGCGCAGAAATCTCCCTTGGCAGCACAGTTTACCGATGGATGGGTGCACATACTTTGCCCGCATTGAGGAGTAGACTAACGCTACGGGCGTCAAACAACCGACTGTCGAGTTCCAAACCAAGCCGACTTTAACGTTGATGGAAGGCAGTTTTACTTAGGCCGTATTAACTCATGAAAATCCTTGTACTTAACTCTGGCTCCAGCAGCCAGAAAAGCGCGCTTTTCGAGCTTGATTCTTTTTCCTCCGCTGATCCTGTGGCCCCAATATGGGAGGGGAAAATCGAATGGCAGGATGGAAAGGCCATCCTGGAGGTTCGCCTTGGGAATAGCGATGCCATTAAACAGGAAGTTGCCGCCGCGGATCGCGAATGCGCGACCAGGCGGATGCTCCAGACCTTATGGGAAGGAAAGACCGCCGCACTCCACAGCGCGTCGGAGCTTGAGGCTGTTGGACATCGGGTAGTGCATGGCGGTCATAAACTGAGTTCGGCGGTGCGGATCACTCCTGAGGTCAAGCAGGTCATCGCGGGTCTGGCTGCTTTTGCCCCTCTGCACAACCGGGCCGAACTTCAGGGAATAGAAATGCTCGAGAAACTGGCGGGAGAGGTTCCGCAGATCGCTGTTTTTGATACCGGATTTCACCATACGCTGCCGCCTGAAGCTGCTTATTATCCGGGCCCTTACGAATGGGTTGAGGCAGGCATCCGGCGGTATGGTTTTCATGGAATCAACTACGAATACTGTGTCCGTAGAACGCCGCGCCTTTTGAAAAGGGAAGTGGCAGGGCTAAGAATGGTGGCCTGCCATTTGGGGAACGGTTGTTCGCTGGCTGCCATAGCGGATGGAAAAAGCATAGACACGACTATGGGTTTTACTCCGCTCGAAGGCTTGATGATGGGGACCCGCTCAGGCTCAGTGGATCCCGGCATTCTGACGTACCTGATGAGGCAAAATCCAATTACTGGGAAAGAGCTTGATGATCTTCTCAACCGGAAGTCGGGTCTTCTGGGCATCTCGGGGTTGTCCAGCGATATGCGAACAATTGTGAAGGCGATGAAAGAAGGAAGTGCTCGTGCCAAATTGGCTTTCGATATGTTTGTTCACCGCTTGCAGGCGAGCATCGGAGCAATGGCTGTCGCGTTGGGTGGACTCGACGTGCTGATCTTTACTGCCGGTATCGGCGAGAATTCATCCGAAGTGCGCGCCGCGACCGCCGCCAAGTTGGGTTTTTTAGGGGTACAGCTGGATCCACAGAAGAACAGTTCGCCGACTCCGGATCAAGACATCTCTCTTGCGGATTCACCCGTCCGCGTTCTTATCATTCGCGCACAAGAGGATTTCGCGATAGCTCAAGCATGCGTGCGGGTGTTACGGAACGCTTCCTGACTGGTTTATAATGAGAATGTATTTGGCTTTCCGCTGCTCTTAGCGCTTCCCTCAGTGCCTGGTATGCCGGTTTGGGCTCGTAGTTTCTATCGAATGGCAAGGCGGCGCCTTTCCTGTGCTGCGTGAACCAGGGAATCCAGGAATATTTGTCGGTAAATCCCCATGTTTGAATTGCCGTACAGCCGGGTGTGCTTAAACAGATTTCTGCAATTTGGCGATACACATCAGCTTGTTTCCGGAGATCGACAGGGTCCAGGACATCCCCGTTGCTGTCTACAGGTAGGGCGACATCCAGCTCGGTAATCTGAATCTGAATCCCCAGTTTTGAAAATCTCTCGAAATTTCTTCGCATGGATGGGAAGTTTGGGTCGAGATTTTGCATGTGCATTTCGAATCCTACGCCGTCGATCGGTACTCCCCGCTGCTTGAAATCCTTCACCATCGCGTAGATCGCGTCTGAGTGCGCATTGATCTCCTCGGCATCCGCGTCGTTATAAAAGAGCAACGCTTCGGGATCGGAAAGATGCGCCCAGCGAAAAGCTTGCTCAATATATGCGGTACTTTCGCCAGCTAATCCGATACCAGGCCGGTCATACCAGATGGAATGCCGAAGCTGGCCCCGGGCATCGAAAGCCTCGTTGACCACGTCCCAGGCAAAAACCTTACCCTGAAAGTGTGCAAGCACTTTGGCAATGTGTTCCTGCAATAAATCAGACAGCTGACCGGGAGTGAAGTGACCGTATTCCAACCAATCTGGATTGTGGTTATGCCAAACCAGGTTATGTCCCCGAACCTTTATTTCATGTAGACGAGCGAAAGCTACAATTTCGTCAGCGTCGTGAAAGTTGAATGAGTTTCTCCCAGGGCGAAGTGCGCTCCATTTCATGGCGTCTTCCGGTTCCACCATGTCGAATTCACGGGCGAGGGTCTTCGTGTATGCAGCTTCGGACAGATAGCGTGCATTGACGGCCGCTCCCATCAGAATGCCGTCTTGTGCTGCTGCCTGTTTGAGAGTTTGGCTATGTACCACCGCAGTCGAAAACAAAATCAGAAAAATAGCGATCAGGATTCGCATGGGCCGGCCTCCACCCTATTTGGACTTCGGAAGGAATTTCCGTAAAGGGCAGATGTCACATCGGGGATTATTTTTTAGACAATAATTTTTTCCCACGCCCACGAACAATCCGTGCATCTCGTTATAGATCTGTGTAATAGCCGAGCGTTTCGCCAGACTCATGCGGGAAGGCGTATGACAGGTTCCGCGCGCCCCCGCGGCTTGCGCAAACCCGGCACGGGAAAGAGTCAGTCCCGGGCGTTGCGCTCCCAGAGGCCGTAAGGCGCACTCCACAAGTTCGCGTATTTCATCGTAAGGTGTATGTTCGGATAGCAGCTCATGTCGGTGCAATACACGGCGAGTATAGGCATCAACGACAAATATTGGATGTTGGCCCGCGTAAAGCAGTATGGAATCTGCTGTCTCCGGCCCTACGC
>JBJKQZ010000070.1:0-3633 GCA_046704865.1 Terriglobia bacterium | reverse complement strand
ATCATCCTGGCTTTTGAAAAAGTGCTGGGCACGCCTCGCCTTGCTTCAAGGCAAGGCGCCACAGTCTAATGGCTGCCGGCCACAAGCGCAAGTTCCCGAATTGCGGCCGGTGAAAGGTACAGCTTCCGACCCTTGAATTTGATATTTCATGATCCGGCGCAGTGGATTACTATCTCCCGTAGGCCGCTTGCGCGGGCAGACTGATGTTCCGGCATGGATCGCCTGTGAACAGACGGCAGTTGCTTCAACTACTTGGAGCAGGATCAGCCGCCATCGTGGCGGATAAGCGACTTTGGCCCAAGGTCCGTGCGGCATCCCCGCAGTCCACCCGGTTCCCCCAGTATGTTGACGTTGCCGGCAGGGCCGGCCTCACCGCCAAAACCGTATTGAAGGGAGATCCGTCAAAGGATTTTCTCCTGGCCACCACCGGCGGAGGCCTGGCGCTGATTGACTATGACAATGACGGCTGGCTCGACATCTTCATGCTGAACAGCTGGGGATTGCACGGATTTCCTGAAGGCGAGGCCCCCACCAACCATCTCTATCACAATAACCGCGACGGAACTTTCACGGACGTCACCACAAAAGCAGGGCTTGTTCACCACGGCTGGAGCCAGGGAGTCTGCGTGGGTGATTACGACAATGACGGATTCCCGGACCTGTTTCTAACCCAATACGGCCAGAACGTTCTTTATCACAATAACGGCGACGGGACTTTCACGGACATCACGCGCAAAGCGGGCCTTGATTCAGCACCAGCGGCCTGGAACTCCGGCGCCGCCTTTCTCGATTACGACCGGGACGGGCATCTCGATCTGTTCATTTCACATTACGTTGACTATCAATACGGGCTCACCTTGTACGGCAGCAATCCGAACCTCGAGGATACTCAATCTCCCGTTCTCTATGGTGTTGCGGGGCTGAAAGCAACCCGCAACTTCCTTTACCGCAACAATGGAGATGGTACGTTCACAGACGTTTCGGAGAAAACCGGCATTTTGAAAACGCGCCCGGCTTACGGGTTTACACCGCTGGTGGCAGACTTTGATAACGATGGCTGGCCGGACATCTATGTTGCGGACGACTCCACTCCAAGCCTGCTTTTCCATAACAACCACGACGGCACTTTTTCAGAGATTGGCCTGCTGGCCGGTGTGGCTTACAACAGCAACGGCCGCACCCAGGCCGGCATGGGAGTGGACGCAGGAGATTACGACGGTGATGGAAGGTTCGATATTCTGAAAACCAATTTCTCGGATGAGCCTCCGGCCCTTTACCATAACGACGGAGAGGGCTTTTTCACAGACGTTACCGTTCAGGCAGGCCTTGCGGGAGCCGTGCAGGACGTGAAGTGGGGGACGGCGTTCCTGGATTTCGATAACGACGGACACATGGACATTGTGATCGTTACGGGCCCGATTTATCCTCCCGGCGTAAACGCCCATCACCCCATGACGGCCGAAAGTGGCAAGAACATCCTGTTCCGCAACCTGCGCAATGGCAGGTTTGAGGATATTTCCGCAAAATCCGGAGCGGCGTTCTCGGAATCCCGCTGCGGCCGCGGGCTTGCGGTGGGCGATCTTTTCCATACGGGGCAGCTTGATCTGGTGGTGAACAACATCAACGATCGGCCTTCCCTGCTCCGCAACCAGGCGCCTTCGGGAAATTCATGGCTGCTTGTCAAACTTGTTGGCACCAGAACCAATAAATCCGCCATTGGCTCACGCGTCATTGTCAGCAATGGAGAGCAACGGCAGATGCAGGAGGTTCGGAGCGGCGGGAGCTTCTGTTCTCAGAACGACTTGCGATTGCATTTCGGGCTCGGCCCGAAGGTCCAATCGGTGCGCGTGGAGGTGCGCTGGTTGGGCGGCGCTGCCGAGGTCCTGGAGAGCGTGCCCGCCAACCATCTGGTTACGATTGAGCAAGACAAGGGAATTACAGCGCGGGAATCGTGGTAATTTTGATGCATTCGCGAGGCCCCGGTCCGGGCTGTGCCATAGGACCGGAAACAAAGCTTGATCACTTTATATGTTCCGCTTTAGTCCCCAGAGCGCGCTTCTTTCTCCCAAAAGACTCCACCGAGTTTTAACCATCATTTTCCTGGCAACTGCAACGCTCTTTGGACAGGCAAGGATGCCAACTGCTCCGGCCCGCGAGACACAAACGTCCACCGCCTATTATGAGGCGCTGAATCTGCTGAAGAACAATCAGGGGCGGCAGGCGCTTGCGGTGATCCACTCAGGCCTGGTTGAAAATCCTTCTGATTGGCAGCTCTACGACTTGCAGGGGCTGGCTGAAAGTTCAATGGGAAATCGCGAAGGGGCCGAAGCCAGCTTTCGAAAGGTTATCGAGCTGGCGCCCACGCGGGCTCTGGGTTATGCGGACATGGGCGTCCTGATGTTCCAGATGGGACAGGCAGAAAAAGCTGTGGGATTATTCCGGTCAGCGCTCCAGCGTGACCCGGACAACTTCACGGCGCGGCTGGGTCTGGGCACAATTCTCCTGGAATCGATTCAGGCTGGAGAGGCGGCAGAAACGCTAGGCACCGCATGGAAGTCGAATCCCGAGAACTTCAGGGCCGGTTACGAATATGCGCTGGCGTTGCGTGAACTGAAACGCTCAAAAGAGGCTCGGGAAGTTCTTTTGAAGCTGGGAGCGCCAGCCCAGCCTGGCTTCGCCGCTAAGTACTATGCGCTATCCGGCGCAACGGCTGAGGACTTGCAGGATTGGTCTGCGGCCGCATGGGACTATGCCCGCGCCTACCGGTTCGCCCCCGGGCAAATCGGAATCTATTCATCTTGGGTCCGCGCCGCCGTCAAGAGCAGAGACCTCAAAGCGATTCGCGCGCTCCCTGCCGCTCCCAAAGGGCTTTCTGCCGAGCAGCATTCCTCCCTGGGAATCCTCTTCGCTTCCGCCGGATCTTTCAGCCAGGCGATACCGGAATTCAAAGCTGCGCTGCAAGCCGACCCCGCCAATGACGCGGCGGCATACAATCTGGCGATCTCCTATCAGCGATCAGGAAATGCCAACGAGGCCATTAACGTGATTCGGTCTACCTTGCAGCAGAAGCCTTCGGCAGGGCTCTATAACTTGCTGGCATCGCTCGAAGAAGGGACTGGAAATTACGTCCAGGCGGCACTCGATTTCAAACGGGCGGTGGATCTCAATCCGGAAAACGAGGAATACTACTTTGACCTGGGAATTGAATATCTTTCGCACTACACATTCCAGCCTGCGCTGGAAGTCTTCCATATCGGCAACAGGAAATTTCCTGCCTCCTTGCGCGAAAAGGTTGGTCTGGGTTACGCACACTATGGGCTGCACCAGTATCCTGAAGCGGAAAACGCTTTTCTGGACGCGATTGAAATCAACCCCTCCGCTCCGGCCTCGGTTGCAGCCTGGAATACGCTGGCTTCCTTCCTTACGCCGGATGGATACCAGAAAATCAGCGGCCGCCTGCGCCAGTTGGCGGCGAATAATCCCTCCAGCGCTGAAGCTCTCTATTATTGTGGCGTGAGCATCTTTCAATCCGGCGAGGGCATGGGCAAGCCAGCCAATCTGGAAGCCGCAGCCGAATATTTGAAGCGCGCTCTGAAGTTGAAGCCGGATTTCGCACCCGCGCACCTTCAGTTG
>JBJKQZ010000069.1:0-4215 GCA_046704865.1 Terriglobia bacterium | reverse complement strand
ACCCGTGAAACGATTCTCTTTTGGGCGGCTTTCTCGGACTCATAATGGACAAACTCTGCCGCAAAAGGTGGCGCGGTAACGCCTATTTAATTGAGGTCGTCACAAAGCATTTGATTGGCGGAAGTGTGTCGGAATCGAACCGACCGATCCACCAAAGGCGGATCCACAGGATTTGAAGTCCCGGGCGGACACCAGCCCACATGCCATTCCGTATTGATGCTAGATAACATGAGCGCGGGTGTCAACTGCATGGCTCATCATGAGCCCATGATAAACTCAGGTTAGTGGTGAGGCACAGAATTGAAATCAGAAGTGCGTTTGAGGGACCGGGCTACTTGCACAAAAGCAGCGAACCGCACGCTATTCAACCACAAGGCAAGGTTTCCGATCCATTCTTTGTAAACAGATCGTCAGCTTCCAGCGCCTTCCTCCGGCTTGGATTGGTTTGGCGAGGGGGCGTCGGAGGAGTTCGTTTCCAGTCTGTCCGCCAACTCCTGCCGGAGAGCTGAAGCCGATCGCTCCAAACGTCCTTGCAAGTCTGTCAAACTGGTGCGGATTGCCCGGCGGTGTTCTTCCAAACGAGACTGGGTAATTTGGGAAAGCTGCTGCTGGTATGTCTCCAGCGAGTTTTTGAGGACCGATTCAATCCGGGAAGTCGCCTGTGTCGCCTCCTCGCGGAGGATCGCTGCTGAAGCATCCACTTTCTCGGATAATTCTCGCAACACAGAGTCGGCATTGCCCTTAACATCAGCGGAAACCTTGACTCCCGCTTCGCTGGCTTCCAACTGAAGACGTTCGAGAAGCTTGTTGTACCAACCACCAGTGATACCTCGCAATTGCGAATCATACTGAGAGGCGGCCTTTTCCTGCGACTCCTTCACAAAGTTGCCGATCTCCTCGAGCTGAGCGTTAGAGACTTGCCGGATCCGGTCCGTCATCGACTCAAGCGTAGCCTGAACCATACCGGATATCTGCTCCTGAGATGCTGCGACGTGCTTTTCTCGTATTGCAGTTATTTCCTGGTCCATATTGTTGAGACGCTCTGTCTTCAGATTAACCGCCTCGGACATTGAATCCTGCATTGTGCGGCCAAGCTCGTTGATCCGCTGCCGCGCGTCCTCCAACTGGACGTCGAGATATCCCTTCAAATCTTCCTTAGAATGTGCCATCGTATCGTCCGCTTGCTTTTGCAAATGCTGCAGCGAAGATTCAACGACATTGGCTGCGACTTGTCCTGCACGACCTGAAATCTCAGCCATCGTCTTACCTTCCACCTCAGCCTGCAGTTGGGCGATCCGCTGCGTATAGCTTCCAGCTTGCTGGTCTTCGACCTGACGCAGCCTATCCTGCAGCGAGGCCGCGGCCTGATCTAACCGTGACTGGAAAATGCCGAAGGCACTTTCGATCTGTTCACGCATTTTGGTTTCGAAACTTCTGGCTGCTTCTTCAGCAACGGCATTCAACTGGTCCGCCGATGCCTTCGTGACCGCATCTGCGTTGCGTTCACAGATCGTTTGCGCCGCCTGTTCCAGTGAACCGATCTGGCCTTCAACGGAATTTAATGTTCCCTGCAGCCTTTGTAGAGCCATCTGTTCATGTTCAGTAAGCTGGCTCTGAAACTGTTGGTGGAAGGATTCAGTCAGTCTGGTAGTCGCCTCTTCAACGTAGGGCCCCAGAAGTTTCTCAATTTGCACCGGAATCGGAGTTCCGGTTCCCTTGCACATCAGCCAGACCCAACGCGCATATTCATCGGTCCGTTTCTGAACCATTTCAGCAATGCGTTCATGAGTCTGCTGAGTAATGCCAATCTCAATTCGCTCCGGCTCAAATTGTCCCTGAAGCTTTTCCCTCAGCTCACGGGCCACCTGATCCACCTGGCCGGTCGCCTCATTATGAATGGCCGTCAAAGCAAGGCGGGCCTGTCTTTCCGCCTGCCTGGCCATTTCAGAAGCAGTTGTTGATGCAAAAGCTTCCAGGTCACTACGGATATGATCCTTTAATGTCTTGGCGTCCAACCGTGGCTGGGAATTCCCTTCGGCCTGGGAGTCGGCAGGTGCACCTGGCAATTCAACCCCCGAGAGGCTGGAAATAGCTTGCAGAACTTCCTGCAGTGTCTGTTGCAATCGATCGATATCCCCCTGCCAGGGACGCTCTACTTCCTTCGGTTCAGGCATCTGTTTAAATAGCATCTATGCATCGCCTCCGTTGGGAATCGATCGAAGTTTCCTCGCAAGTAACAATTGCACCATCTGTTCCCAGAATCGCCTCTTGCCTGGCTTTTGGATGGCGGCATCGGCGCATCTTGCGCCTGGCAAGGTCTGCGTATACCGAGGCCAGCTCTCCTCAGAATTCTGAATCAATCATCCAAACGACCAGATATAGCTGGTCGAGAAACCCGCAGTCAAACCGTTCCGTTTGCCAGAATCTTACAGAACCTTAAAGAATTGTACAATCAGGAGTCTGCCCTATTTTGTCGGTAGTCACATACCCTAGTAATAAACTGAACATGGCACCACATTCCGGTCAAAAGTTGAGGTGGCAACCAAACACTCCAAATCCCGATCAAGACCGACCTCCCAGTCTGATATGGCTGGACGTGATATGGGAACCGCAACCCGATATCGGAGCCAAGTATTTGTTGTTGTGTTCGGCTCACCATTTTAGCTTAACAATGATCGATATGTCATGTACTCACCGTGGGAGAACAGATAGTTCTGGCCTTGGGGCCCCTACCCCCTTGAATGATGTACAATGGAGCAGCGTCTTCAACAGTAGTGGGCGTCTTAATAAATCACTTAGAAGCAGAGGCATCGTCTCTATGGACAAGATGATTATCGGAATTGATGTAGGCGGAACTAAGGTTGCTGGAGGATTGGTTGATTAGAAGGGTCGCCTCGACAAAACGGTTACCTTGCCCACAAAGGCCAACGAAGGATTTGAGACCAGTTTCAACCAAGTTCTTAATGTCATCAGGCGCCTGGTCAGCCAGGCCGGAGGCCCTGACAATGTTAGGGGAATCGGCATCTGCTGCCCGGGACCCTTGAATCCGCGAACCGGTATCGTCATCAATCCGCCCAACTTGCCGGGCTGGGTCAACATCAATTTTACGGAACGTGTGGAAAAAGAATTCCAGCTTCCTGCCCGCCTGGAGAATGATGCTAACGCAGCAGGTCTTGCTGAGGTCCTTTTCGGAGCAGCAGTTGGCCATAACGATGTCTTCTATGTCACAGTTTCAACAGGGGTGGGGACGGGAATCATTATTAACAAACGAATTTACCACGGCAAGAACGGTGTAGCTGCAGAAGGAGGTCACGTTACCGTCGACCACCGCAGCCCTTATATTTGCGGTTGCGGCACGCCGGGATGCATCGAAGCGCTCGCGGCCGGGCCTGCAATGGTTCGCCGTGCTCAGGTCAAGCTGGTGCAGGACCATTCTGCGGCAAGTATGTTGCGTGAACGCACCCAGAATCACCTGAGCCGCATTACACCGGAAATGATCCAGGAGACCGCAGCGGCAGGAGACACTGTCGCCATAGGAATCATTGAGGAGACTGGCTTTTTGTTGGGCGTCTGGCTGGCATCGATGTTAACCCTGCTGGACCCGGACGCCGTGGTAATCGGGGGTGGAGTTTCTCAGATCGGCAAACCTCTCTTTGATAAGATTCGCGCAACGATACCGCATTACACCATCAACCGCCAGGCAAAGAACACGCCTCTACTGCCCGCCAAGCTCCAAAAGGATGTCGGCATTTTCGGGGCCGCCAGCCTCTTTATGCAGGAGGGTGAATCGGCCGATAAGTCCTAGCGAATCTGGAACATAGCCCCTTATGAACACAGGGTTTCCCGCCGACCTCGGAAAGCTGCTGATAATTCTGGGCGGCGTCCTGATTATCGTTGGAAGCTTGTTCATACTGGGTTCAAAGTTCTCATGGCTGGGTCTGGGCCATCTCCCGGGAGACATTCAGTACAAGGGCAGGAACACAACATTTTACTTCCCACTGGCCACCTGCATTCTTCTCAGCGCGGTGGTCACGCTGATTTTGTGGCTGATTTCACATTTTACGCGCCATTAGGACAGCGGCAATGACGTTGCGAGCAGACAGATGAGCCAGATTCCATTAGAACTGGTTCCTGAACGGAAGGTTTACACTGTCGCTGAGCTGAGTACCGCCGTCAAAGACCTGCTCGAGTCGAATTTCCCCGACGTATGGGTCG
>JBJKQZ010000068.1:0-7265 GCA_046704865.1 Terriglobia bacterium | reverse complement strand
ATCCAGACCATCTGAGAGAAGGGCACAAAGATGATGGGTTCCTCCACGCCGCTTGGGAATCCGGGAACATTCTCCGGGCTGGTGAGCCAGAGTCCCTGGGCTTCTTCTCCGCGCACCTCCGCATCGAGCACGTTGTGGTCACTGAGCTTGATGGTTACGTGGCGCCTTCTAACCTCAAAAAGCATATCGTCTCTCCTTTGTTGAACGGCTCCATGGATGACAGGGCCTGACGCATCCCGCGGGCACGAAACAATGCCAGCCGCCATCGTACACCCGTGCAGAATCCAATAAAAGGCCGCGAAGTCAGGGAGCCCTCACCCGGCCGCTGGCGCTGAATGTAAGGGCGCAACTCCAGGATTGGCGGAATTTGGCGGCGAGACCCTCAATGGACCCATACGTAGCTGGCGGCGACAACGATGCCGACAATTGCCAGCGCGGAACCCATGCCCCAGAACAATTTTTTGCGGGTGATCAGTGTGATGGAAGTGATGACCAGCGCCGCCTCCAGAAAAACCTCGCCCAGATCAAGCCGTGAACCTTTGGCTTCATAGACCATGGCCTCGGCATCAAAATCTTCGGCACGCTTGCGGGTTTCCTGCAGGCTCTTCTGGTAGCGTTCTACTTCTGCCATGTACTGCTGCTTGAGTTTCCCGGCCTGGGCGGAATCCTTGACGGGCACAACAGTGAAAAGGTCGGCGAATAGCTGGTCCGTGTGGCGGCGGATGTTGCGCGCCTGGTATTCGGCCCAGGCGTCGGTCGCTTTGGTTTGGTCCAGCAGTGTGCGCGTGTGCGCCCGATGGCCCAGCACGGAAATGGCCGCCACCAAAACCGCCATAACGGACATGGTAAAGGTAGCCATCACCAGGCCCCGGTCTTCGCGCGCCTTCTCGGCGTGCTCGTGCATTTCGTGGATTGACTCGGCCATGTTAGCGAACCTCAGTTGAGACGAATTTCCCCGTTAACCGCCTTCAGCAACGTTCAGGCGGATAAGATACACTGCCACTTCTGGCAACGCAACATTTGGCGAGTACGGGTACGGAATTTGCGGTGATATCGCACGAGTGGAGGCGAACCGGAGAAAACATCAGAGCCTGGGGCAAAGGAATCCCGGCCAAAAATCAGACACTGCAGCACGGCAGGGCAACAGCCGTGGGATTTAAAACCGCGGATTCCAGCGCGTAAAAAGGCAAATACCGGTAACGCCGGCCCCACCGCAATGGGTTACAAGGCACACCACACACCGCAAAAACCAGGAGGTCGGAATCACCCGACTTTCAGCATCTGCTCCAGTTTGCTCGCTGAAACTACCTGCCGTCTCTTTCTGGGCTTTTCTGCCACTTTGTCGGCCACAGGCTGGGCCATCCAACCGCCGACTGCAGCAACCAGCTTAAGTGCCGGGTAGATGGGTGTCCACGGAATAATTGTAACGAACAGGACGGCCGCGACCCACTCCATTCCGGCAACCCAGACCATCACGATCCCCAACATTTGCAACGCCAATCTTACCTTGTCTTCTGTATTGATGATGTTCATTGTATCCCCCCTTCGCCCCGAACTCGCCGGCGATTGATTGTTAACAAGTGCTTACTCTTAAACACTTTCTAGACATTTGCTTCATCAGATCGAAAACCGACTGGAACGCTCACAGGGGTGAGCGGTGCCGCCCCCGTCCCCAAAGGACCTTGGGACAAGCCGGAAACAACCAGCGGATGCGGACGGAACTCGAGGCACAAGTGCAGTTTGGTCCGCCAGATACGCGCGAAATCGCAGGCGGCACTTGAACTTCCTGTAAGCGCCGGCTGCCGGACTCAGTCGCGGCAAGCTTTCCAGCTTCCCTAGTTGTTTCTGCGGACCCTTAGCTCCGAAGCTACCCTGAGACAATGAAACTGGCAATCCAGCAAATCCCCTAGTTGACAGTCGGAAATTCCCTATAGGGCGAAGGGCTGTGAAGCCAGGAACGGCCGGTAATGGCGATAAAAACTAATGATTGACCGGAGTTCAGGTTCAAGGTATATTTCGGTTATCTACCACAGATAAGGAGAAGCCTCTGCCTGCCTTACGGGAAGGTACGTTTCCCCAAGATAAAGGATCGTTTCCGCGACCCAACCGCGCGCCGCGCGTTCCCAAGACTCTTCCCATCATCGTGTGGGAAGCTTCCACGGAAAGCGCCCGGAAATGCTCCGGGGCCATCCTCGATCTTTCAGACCACGGGTTGAGAGTGGTGACGGCAAAATCACTGGAACAAGGACAGTTGGTTTCCGTCCTGGTGCGTGAGTCTCGATTGTGCTTTAAGCGATGCCGGGTGGTCTGGACGCGGCCGTCCAGCAATCCGCAATTGCTTGAAGCCGGCCTGGAAGTTTTGAAATAGTCCCCCACCTCGCTTCTGCCGCACAACTTGATTAGACAGGATTCGCCGCGCATCGCCACGGACCGAAAGGTGCGCGCATAGGCTGCAGTGTGCCTTTGCGACCAGACTGGAAGCCGTGGGTGGGCAAGAAATCATAGCTACCCCCTTCCGATTTAAAGACGGCACAGTTAAAATCCAACTGCGAAGTTTTCGTAGTAACAATCTTCAAATTCAGAAACCAGACTGAATGAGGCGAGGTGTTTTATGGCGTGCAATCCGGAAACCTTAAAGCACGTTCCACTGTTTGCTCTGCTGGATGACGATGAGGCGGCGGTGCTGGCCGGGCAAGTGGAAGAGAAAAAGTTTGCTCCGCACCAGCGCATCTTTAAAGTGGGCGATCCGAGCGGGCCGGCCTACGTGGTGGTGTCCGGGCGCGTCAGGCTGACCATTGTGGATGAAGATAACCAGGAGGTTGTGGTCGACGAGCCCACACACGGGGAGTTTTTCGGGTTCGCCTCCATGCTGGAGCAGACGCCCCACCAGACCAGCGCCGTGGCTGTGGATGAAGCGGAGTGCCTGGAAGTAAGCCGCGATGACATTGCCGTCCTGCTGCAGAGGAAGCCGATGTCCGGCATGGATATGCTCACCGTGCTTGGACGGCAGTTCCACGCCTCGCAGCAACTGGTGCGCAAACGCGCAACGCGCAATGCCAATGAAATCATCGAAAGGCAGGCCACGCTCGGTGAGCGCATCGCGGACAGCGTGGCGCAGTTCGGCGGCTCCTGGTTTTTTATCATTGTATTTCTGGTAGCGCTCATCATATACACGAGCATCAACATCGCCCAGGGACACAAGGGCTCGGACACGAACCCCTTTATCCTTCTCAACCTGTTTCTCTCCATGCTGGCGGCCATCCAGGCGCCCGTCATTATGATGAGCCAGAACCGCCAGGATGCCAAAGACCGCCTGCGCGGCGAACTCGATTTTGACGTCAACCGGAGATCGGAGGCGCAGATCCAGGGCCTTGCACGCAAGTTGAACCTGCTGGGAGAGCAGATGGGCGACGTGGAAGATTTGCTGCGTGAGAATCTCAATCTGGGAACGGGAGAAAACTCCAGTCACACGCCTGTGAATTGACCGCCAGGCGCAGAGGGAATCTGAATTTGCAGCCTGCACACAGCCGGCCTGTGCGGGCGCACATTCCTGAACACACTGCGGACAGGAAGGACTTCCCGCCTGAACCGCATGTGAAACGACCTTACGCTCCGCCGTTGCCTGAGATGATTCGGCGCGCAATCACCTGCAGCTTCCCGGGGTTGTTTTTCAGGACTACCGTCTTGAGCAAGATCTGGAAGAACGGAAGAGGGTCTGCCTTAGGTTTGAGATTCAGAAATGAACGGAGGGAGGTGACGTAGTGGGAATCCGTCATGAAATCCCCTGCCGCGTCCGTGCCCGCGCCAGTGGTTCCCGCCAGAATCAGAATGTGCCCCGTGTGCTGAAGATTGGGCAGGAAGGTTACGAGCCCGTAGGTCACGTCTTCCTGTCCCGGACCGCCCGTGGCGCAGTAGCTGTCAGGTTCCCCTGCCTCCGGCTTTTTGTTTACGAAACAAAGGTTCCCGGTGGCGCGGTCCATTCGAACCATGAAATTCATCTGTGGATGAAGCTTTTTAATCCAGGGATCGGAGTATGGGCTGCCCAGGAAAATCAGGTTTTGAGTGTCCAGGTCCGTGAGATTTAAGTAGTGAGGGTATTGAACTTGAGTTTCAATTCCCAGCGGCCGGATGGCGTCCAGAATCTTGCTGGTGGTCCGCAGATCGGAAAAGTCAATGTAGGGATTGGGAGCGATCCTTTGCAAAACCGGATAGCCAGGATCGTGGCCGTAGGCGCCGCTCAAATAATCGGAAAGAGTAACGTCCTTGTGCAGGATATCCTGGACCAGCACCAGCGAGGAATCCGCAGAAACAATGTTCAGAGCACAGCCGGGAGGAAACAGAAGACCCCAAATCGCAGCAACGGGTGAGTCCTGCACAGCAGCATTCCTGACTGAACTTTTATCCAGGTCGCGTCCCGGGCCGGCCCGATAGATGGCCAGAAAACCCAAAAGTATCAAAACAACAATTCCGGCAACTCCCCATCGGCGCAAATATGGACTGCCGGTTCCGAATAATTTCCCAATGGGCCCAGAACTCCCCGCTGGAAGCTGAGCGTTTCCCCCAGCCGCGCCAGACACTCTTTTGCCTTCCGTGACCTGAACATTTGGTTCGAAAGTCGCCGTGTAGCTTCCCTTGGGAATGGAAATGCGAAGGGGTTCGGCGCTTCCCTTTTTTGCAAAGTAGCGGTCCAGGCGTTTTCTGAGTTCGCGGGCCTCAACGCGAACGATGTTGTCTTCCGAAGGATTGTAATCCGGACGGCGGCCGAAAACAGCACGGCCAATCTGCTGTTCGTGAAGTTCCTCCGTGTGGCCATTCAGGGAATGCCAGCAGACGTATTTCAGGAAGTCGCGAAGCCTTGCCGCCCGTGAAAACTCTTTGCTGGTTGATAATCGGAGAACCAGTTTCCACCGCTCATCGTGAGCAGGGTCCTCCCCGCTTTCGCCCGCATAACGAGGTTCTTCAATCGCATCCTTCACGGTAAATTCCCAGTGAATTCCCCTTGTTGCCTTTGCCGAGCGGCACTAGCTTAAGTGGCGGAGCTGGATATGTACCGGTTCGCCAATACTGTTTATTTTAACACACTTAAGGGCTGGGTGTTAGGTGCTACAGAGACTCTTATGCGGCAGATCACGACTGTTAATCCGTTGATTCCTGGAACGAACCTGGAACCCCAGCCATTTTGAACGAGCGTCGGGTCACGGGGCTTGCCCGGCTCTGCCAAAGGCAGGGCTGTGCACGGCCAATAGAGTCTTCGGACCACAACCTTGCGGGGGCGGCGGCTGAACGCGGGAATCGCCGGAGTGTATTTAAAATCCTCAGGAATTCAGGATTCGGCTCTCCTGCTTCGCCGGCGGAAATTTTGACCCCTTCAGACTGGCCCGGAAACCTTTGACCTTCTCCATCTAAAAAGCAAGGAGTGTATAGATGCAACGATCGATGCGCTTAGCAGCCATTGTTCTGTTCCTTCTGGCGGCGTTTGTTGCAGGTGCGGGCTTTCTGCCGGCACAGGAATTTCGCTCGACCCTGACCGGTCAAGTGACTGATCCTTCCGGGGCCGTCATACCAGGCGCCAAAGTGACCGCCGTAAACAATGACACGCAACAAGCCTACACAGACACAACCAACCGATCAGGCAATTACTATATTCCTTACGTCCTTCCGGGCACTTATACCGTTACGGTAAATGCCAATGGGTTCAAAAAGAATGTACAGGGCAACGTGGTGCTGCAGGCATCACAGTCCTATGGATTGAATTTCAGCCTCCAGGTGGGCGCAACCACTCAATCGGTTACTGTCACCGCCGCCCCGCCGTTGATTAATACCTCCAGCGGTTCAGGCGGAACGGTTCTTAATAACCGCACCATTCAAAGCCTCCCCCTCAACGGGCGGCAGATCTATATGCTGCTGGGAACCACGCCGGGCTCGCAGTTTCTTCAGACGCAATTCGGGGCTTCTGGATATTCAGGAACCAGAGGCTGGGATGTTTCCAACAACTACAGCCTGGGCGGCGGAATCCGAAGTTACAACAAGTTCAATCTGAACGGAACCAATATGACCATCATGACCGGTTTCGGGTCTGAAGGAACCTGGATGACAGCTCCCAATGTTGACGCCATCAAGGAAGTGAACGTGATGACCAACACTTATGACGCCCGGTACGGACAGACGGCGGGTGGAACCGTGAATATCGTCACGAAGTCCGGAACCAACCACTATCACGGCGACATCTACGAATACCTTGAAAACGGAGCGCTGAACGCCAACACCTTTGAACGGAACTATGGCGGCATCCCGCGGCAGAATACCATCCAGCATCAATACGGCGGGGTATTTGGCGGGCCAATCAAGAAGGACAAGATTTTCTTCTTCGGTAGCTTTGAAGGCTATTGGGAAAACATTCCCTTCTCAACCCTGACCACCGTGCCAACTATGGCGGAGCGGCAAGGCAATTTTTCCAACACGGGATATACGATTTATGATCCTTCCACGACGGTCTGCAATTCTGGCGGGACAATTGGAAATTGCCCCAGCAATGACTACTCGCGCACCGAATTCCCCAACGATATGATCCCTTCTGCAGACATCACACAGGCCGGGCAGGCGCTGGTCAATCTTTTCCCTGCCCCCAACATCAACCAGGGCGCGCTGCAAAACAACTTTATTGCCACCACCCCGGACAAGTACCGTTACTACCAGCCGATGGGACGAGTGGATTATAACTTCAGCAACAGGACGCGCTTTTACAGTTCCGTGGAATGGCAAACCGGATCCGAATTCCGCAATTCCAGTGGGTTCACAGGGCCGGCCCAGAACGGAAACATCAACACCAAACGCGAGAACTGGGTGGCCAGCCAGGACATGACGCACGTCTTTTCACCCAGCATGGTTGGAGACTTTAAACTTTCATTCACACGATTTACAGACAAGTTTCCGGACGGCCCGCTTTCCACACCAAGTCCCAGTTCCATTGGACTGAACATGCCCTACGTCGGGACCACCACAAAAGCCCTGCTTCCGGAAATCACCTTTTCTGAGCTCTATCCGCAGATTATCGGCAACAGCGTTTCGGCTGATGTGGACCAGACCCTGGTGCTGAACGCCGACTTCACAAAGAGTTCCGGACCGCACACTTTTGAATTCGGCGGCCAGATTTCCAGATACAACTTTGCGAACCCCGGATCTGTTGGACGCCCGAACGGATATTTCAGATTCGGCACCGGCGCCACCCAGTACAACCCCACCAGCAGAAACACGGTTTCGGGAAT
>JBJKQZ010000067.1:0-5830 GCA_046704865.1 Terriglobia bacterium | reverse complement strand
CCCGTAGTTGTGTCCGCTACGCGGATTGACCAGGGCTCGCCTGTCCGCTCAGGCGCGAAAATCCTTTCGAGCTCAGAGGCGGGAAGACGGATGAAGGCAATCTGAGTCCAGACTGGCGACCAGACGGGATCCGCATCGAGATCTACACTAGGGTCGAGATAGTGCAGGCTGTTTTGAGCAACGTCATATACGCCGATCAGGCTGTGATCGCCGCGGTCGCTCACAAATGCCAGTTTGTTTCCGTCCGGCGACCAACGCAGTGATTTGGCCTTCCCTTCACCGTGGATCAGTTGTGCGGCTTGCCCAATGGGATTAATTTTGACCAGCCATACCTGGCCTTTGTAAATGAAGGCAACGCTTGCACCCTTGGGCGAAACAGCAGGCGAGTGACCCTCCCCCAGCCGCTGCGGCGCGCCACCGCTGAGCGGAATGATCCAGACGTCCTGCTCAACTCCCTGCGGCAAACTCTTCGGATTCGGGTAAGGGCCCCCATCTTCAAAGTCGCCGCCGCGCACGTAAACGATTGCCGAAGCATCCGGAAGCCAGGCAATTTCACCAACCTCCTGTCCGTCATCTCCGGAATAGTTTGTAAGCTGGTGCGCAGGGTACTTGCCTCCCTCCGATGACGCTTCCGCCACCCAGATGTTGCGGAACCCCTGGGCATTGAACACCCATGCCGCCTTTGATCCACTGGGTGCGGCAATAAGGTCCGACGGAAACGGGGCGCTCATCACCTGTTCCAGCGTAAAGGGCCGCGACTTGGCTGTGGCACTAATGGCAGCGAGAAACACGAAGAGGAAACTAAATGAAACAGAATTGCGAAGAAGCTTGCGCATCATGGTGGACTTTGTCAGGTTGTAACGCGGCGATTTCCCACGCCCACATCTCCGTGTGCATGCGCAAACGGGAGAAGCCGTTTAAAACAGAGGGAACAGCCGTGTCTTCTTTCAACTATCAGCTCAGGCGGCCCGGGAGATATTGCCTGAGGAAGCGATAAGCCAGGATGAACCCATCCTTTCGCGCCTGGGGGAATTCCGCGGCGCCGTCGCTCGGAGGAGCGTCCCAGAACCGATCTTCATGCTCAACTGCCGCACCGCCGTTGAATCCCACCTGGAGCAGGACCGTAAAAAATCTTGGCCAGTCGATCAGGCCCTGGCCCGGAATGCGATAACGCCACCAGCCATCACCGTGGATGCCAACCTGCTGAAGAACCGGCTGCGTAATTTCCGTGTCCTTCAAGTGGATCGCGAGAAGCCGGTCACGAATATTCCAAACGGCCTGATAGGGGTCAATGTATTGCCGGACAAGGTGCGAAGGATCAAATTCCATCCCAAAGTGGTGACTGGGAATCAGTTCGAAAACTTTATCCCACGCGGCTGGAACGGTTGCGAAATTGATAGCTGTCGGGTAATTTTCCCAACCCATGGAAACATCATACTTTTCGCAGACAGGCTGGTACTTGTCGTGAAACACTTGCGCGAGTTCTTTCGCCTGGCGGTCAAAATCCGCTCCAGGAATTCCTCCGCTGAACGTTCCGACAAATTTACAGCCCAGCCGGTGGGCAAATTCAAGATTGTGCACGAACTTCTCATTCATGGAACTGCGGACCGCCGGGTCTGGATCAATATGGTTAATGCCCTTTCCCTGCAAATCGAAAAATCCTTCGACGCTGATGATGCGGCAGCCGGTCTCACGAGAGGTTGCAAGAATCTGATCAATCTGGCTGTCGCTTAGATAAGGATTGAACTCCTTGCCCATCTTCACCACAACGCCTTCGTACCCGGTCTGAGTGGCAAAGGCCAGCTTTTGAGGCGAGTAATTGGTGATGATGGCAAGTTTGGGAAATTTGGTGGCGGGAGCAAGAGGCGGGTCAACATTTTTCTTACTGCCCTGCCCGGTTTGCGCCCCCAGGCTTCCGCCGGTACCTAATGCTGCGGCAGAGACTCCTGCCGCCTTGATAAAGTCGCGCCGTCCAACCGTTGATTTGCTCATAATGATGCCCCCCTATAAATTGAAGGGTGAGTATAGGCCAAGCACATAATGGGTCGCAACTGAAAATCCGGACTGCCTATACTTGAAGGAAGAATTCCTGAGGATGAAGGCAGAAATCGGCGATGGGCGCGAGAGAACACCGCAACGCACTTACCGCCCTGATTCTTGGGAAGAACCTTCGGTAGAACTGTTTTTTCCCAGAGCTGAATCAACCGCCGGTGAGGGCTCCGCCATCGCCGGAAGAGGCATGACCATGCGGAGAAATGGCGGCGCCACAAGAGTGGTCACAATGCTCATCACCAATACGATTGAATAGACCGCGTCAGATATTGTATGCAAGGTCAGACCGACGCCTGCAACGATCAGGCCGACCTCGCCGCGGGGAATCATTCCGACACCGACACGAAGAGCGTCCTTGAAGCCCAGCCGAATGCAGCCCAGCCCGCAACCCACAAGTTTTCCTACAATGGCCAGCACGCAGATAATGGATGCCATACCAATCAGCGCCGGATTAGCAAAAGTCCGGACATTCACCTGGACGCCGAGAATCACAAAAAAGAACGGCGCCAAAAACTCGCTGAGCGGATGTGCGTTCTCATGCAGCCTCCAGCGCTCACTGTGGTCAGCCAGAGCCAATCCCGAAAGGAAGGCGCCGACAATTGCCGCCATGCCAATATAAACGGATGCCAGCGACAGGCCAAGACAGAGAATGATGGACAGGATGAATGCCGAGTTCTGCGCACGAAGCTTCTCTACGTGAGGCTGAAACCGGCCAATCCCGCGCGAACCAAAGAAAATCATTAAAAGGGCAAACACCACAGCCTCGGCAGCCACAGTCAGGAGTTGCACGTAGTGAATCTGGCCGGTGGAAAGGCTGCTGACGACCGCCAGAACCAGCAATCCCAGGATGTCATCAAGAACGGCTGCCGCCAGAATCACTCGGGCCGCGCGCGTTGAAAGAGCACCCAGGTCCGCCAGGACTCTCGCAGTTATTCCCACGCTGGTGGCCACCATTGCAGCGCCTACGAAGATCGACTCAACCGTGGAATGGCCGCCAGCCAGCATGTACCAAAGTCCCAGGAGGAAAGGTAACACCACGCCGGAAACGCCCACCGCAATGGCTGTCCAACCTACTTCCAACAGATCTCGGGGTTTTGTTTCAAGACCCACTGTGAATAGAAGGAAAACGGCCCCGATCTCGGCAATCCCCAGTGTCAGTTCATTCGGATGGACCAGGTTCAACAGAGACGGCCCGAGCAATACGCCCGCCAGCAGTTCTCCGAGGACGCCGGGTTGGCGGAGCCGCTCGAAAATTTCCGCCAGAAGCTTTCCTCCGCCAAATATCAGGAAAAGTTCCAGCAGTACTCTGCTTGAGTGTTCCATAAGGCTAACCGGCCGGCCAGAATTGATACCGCTATTTCATTCCAAATAAAGCGGAGGAAATACCGGTTTTTACGAGATCATAATTTCATTTCTAAACGAAAGGCCTGGCAGAAATCAAACGGCAAAAAGCGGACTGAGAGCACTTGTATCTTCAATATCTCTTCAGGATATACGTCAACAGTCGCGGATTGAATGGGTAATCTGTGCGCCCACAGTGGCAGAGGCGCATTACTTCTTTGGAACGATGCCGCGCACCAGAATGGCCTTGCCGGGGGCGAAATCGATATGAGTTACGTGATTAGGCAGCAGGAATGGCTTGCTCAAATCAATCTTGTACTCGGATTCAACATACGTCTGGATAAGCCAGTTGACCAGCCAATCGGAAAGCGCAGTGCTACCGATGTGCACGTCCTTGATGGTAAGCGTACCAGTTCCATCTTTGCTCTCAAGCGCTCCCACCGCTGTAAGATGCTGCGTGCCTTGAAAGATGGATGCGAGCAGCCTCGCACCCAACTGGTTTCCCATCTGCTGTGAGGGTTTGAGTTCATCGAAATTGACGTTTGCCGCCCCATGGATGCCATCCGGCATAAAGTGGAAATTCAAGTCTCTAACGCTCGGCGGAAGGAATTGAGGATGATCATATTTGAAAAAGGAATTTACTTCATCATCCGTAAACACAATCGGTTTTAGCGTAGCCGATCTCACAGGACCCGTTGCAGAGAGTTCCATGAGTTTGGACTGGAAAATATTAGCGGCCATCTGGGAAAGGCCCGATTGCATTCGCACCTGGCTGGGAGAGGCTTCCGTTGCTGCTCCCAAGAAGCCCAGCAGAATGCCGCAGGCCGCAATCGCCATCAGTGACACCACCACGGCCCGCTTTGCAAGAGTGAGCTTGACTTTGGATATATGGGTCTCCAACAAAACTTCTCCTTCAGGGTTGAGTCTGCGAAATCTGAGTCGACGGGAGCATTTCAAGATTATGTAGAGTTCCTGCAAATCGAAGGTCTGCCATTCGGGAAGTATTGCCGCCCGGGCCAGGCTGAACTGGAGTCCAGGGCTGGCGGACACCGCTCAAGTCAGCTTGAACAAGTAGCCTGGCCGTACCGTCAAAAGAGTAGCTACCCTGCAACCGGAATTTAGCACCGGCAATATCCACCGGAAAATTCTCCAGCGTCACATGCCGGTCTTCAATACGGAGGTGTGCTGTTGCGCCGGATATGTAAAGCGGCTGCGACCCCTCCTCAAAAAGGTTCATGCCGATGCGCCTTGCCACGGTCCGCACGGGATTGAATTCGCCAAGGTTGACATTTCCCAGTTCTACCTTGGCGTCTCCATTAAGCGTGCTGGCAATTTCCTGGTGAGTCAAACCACTGGCCTCAAAATTTCCAACGACGGAAAACTTTCCACGCGCCCTTGATAAATCAGCAGGCAGGTAGGAAGCCAGCGACTGCAAGCTGACTCCGTCAACTTTAGCCTGCCCTGCAATATGAACTGGGGTTTTTGCCAAATCCACCAGCGCCGTACCTTCTCCACGGCCGTTCCCCGCCCCAAAATTGATTTTAGTGAGCCGGAGCTTCCGGTCGTGGATTTCAACCCTGGCCCGAAAATCGTGCAGTGCGAGCGCGCGGTAAGTAACAAGCGGGCTTTTAAACTCTCCACGCGCATCCAGATGGCCAACCAGATGATATGAATTATGGCGGCCAATGAACAGCGAACTGATACTTGATATCCTGTCGAAAAACGATGGAGAGCTTTGATCGCCGAATCCTACAAACCACTGTGAGGCCTGTTCAATACTCAGCTTGTCCGCCTTGACGCTAAAATCCCAGGGCGACTGAGATCCCAACTGGTGCATCACCCAGCCTGAAAAGACGCTGGTACCCATCACCGCCAACACCGGGTTAATCATGACTTGCCGGCCGTAGACCTGGATGCGTGCGCGAGGAATATTCAATGGGCCACTCAATCCGGGAACCGTCAGGCGCGCGCTGCGAACACTCGCCTGCGCCGTCACTACAGGGCGCGTCCAGGGCCAGGCGCCGCCAGCCAGATGCAAAGTGAAGGACCCGATGCCCTCAGCTTCAAGAGGTCTGGCTCCCAGAAGGCCCAGAGCCCGCCCAAAATGCAGCAACCTCGCCAGGTTTACCGCGTGCGAGGACAAGGTCAGGTCATAGGTCGGATGGGCCGCTGTGCGCCGCCTGTCTTCGCCGGGGGATATGTGCCGTAAGGCCCCCTCGGCCACCACCTCCACACCCGGAGAAAGCAAGACTCTTGCAGGCGACAGCCGTACACCTGCTTTTGTGATACGGATGGCAACGTCTGAAATTGGAAACACCCCGGAAGAAGTTTCAAGCCGGACTTCATGAGCGTTCAGGAACCCTCCGTAATTCCGACTGTCCCAGGGTCCCCGAACAGAAATCATGCCGTTCAGGCGGCCAGTCAGGTCCCACGCAAC
>JBJKQZ010000066.1:0-3715 GCA_046704865.1 Terriglobia bacterium | reverse complement strand
TTCTGGTGTTCGTGATAGGGATTATCCAGTTTGCCGGAGCTTACAATCTTAAGCAGAAAATGGCCAACGGCGCACGCGAAGGCGCCCGCATCGCCATCAACAATCCTCTTCAAGACAGCAGTTGCACAAGTGTAACGCCGTGGGCAATTCAGGCAACCGCGAATGCCGTGGCCAATTACATGACCAACGCCGGAGTGGACTCTTCGTGCATCAGTCCCAGCGCGCCGACCAGCACAGGCCCTGGACCTGAAACCTTTACGTACACCTGCTCGAACGGTACCAGCCTCACCATTAACCGCAGCTATGTCTATGGCGGCGGAGCGCTGGTGGGGACGCAGGTGATCCTGACTTACCCGTACCACTGGTTTTTTGGCAACATTATCAAGCTGCTTGTACCGAGCTCTAATCTCGCTCTTCCCTCTACCCTTACGGAAACGGTTGTCATGCAGAATTTGATCTCGAGCTGAGGAGACTCTATGCGAAACAAGGACAAAGTTATTCATTGGTTTCACAGGGACAAAGGTTCGGTGCTCCTGATGGTGGCGGGCGGTATGGTGATGATCCTTGCCGTTTCCGCGTTCGCCATTGATCTCGCAAATTTCTATCTGGCGCGCGCTCAGGCGCAGCGGGCGGCGGATGCGGCGGCATTGGCTGGGGCAACAGCTTTCGTCAATTCCAGTTGCATCTCCACGGGGTGTACGCCCCTTGGCCCGCAGGAGACGATGGGCCGGCAACAGGCGGAGGCGGCTGGGGACCAGAATTATATCGCCGGCCAGTCTGTCAACATCCAGGGTACGGACGTGACCTTCAATTATCCCAGCGCGTTTGAGCCTCAGATTACCGTTGTTGCCGGGGCGACCGTGCCTACGTTCTTTGCCAAGAAATTTGGGATGACATCTACAAAGGTGAGTGCATCCGCAACGGCAGAGGCTTACACGCCGGGTGGCGGCGGGCCCGCGGGGCTCACCGCGAGCTGCGTGAGACCATTCTTGGTGCCCAATTGCGATCCGGGGAACCCCAAGAACACTGCTAACCCCAGTTGCAGTGCAATCGGCGGCGGCACGTACTTTATTAATCCTGACGGGAGTATCCCGAGCAACGTGATTGGCGAATCCTGGCAGCTCCACACGGACTCCGGGCCCAGCCAGTGGTATCTGGTGGGTTTCCTTGGAGCCCCACCCTCAAGCGGCAGCGCACTGGAAGACCATATTACCATGTGCACACCGGCAGCCCTTTCTTGCGGGTCCCAATTGTACACGGCAAACGGCAAAATGGTTGGGAAAGTGGACCAGGGAGTCAACACGCTGATTAATGCCAGCGGCGACGGCCTGAACAAGGGTCAGGACACCATCAGCGTAACTCCAGGATCTCCTGCCAGCTTCACCGTCTACGCGGGAAGCAACAATCCATATCAGATGGCCGCCGGGACGCCCTATACCAACATGTTGCAGAGCGACTCGGTCATCACGGTCCCTGTATATTCCGGAGTGGACGTCAACAACCAACCACTTGCCGCCGGTGGCTCGAATGTTACAGTTCTGGGCTACATGCAGTTGTTCGTCAAGGATTACGTCCATAGTGGCAAGTCGGATTACATAGATACCGTGATCCTGAATGTCACCACGTGCGGCGGCTCAAACAACAACGGCGTCGGTCCGTCTCCTTCGGTTGCTGCACCGCCGGGATCGCCGGTTCCAATCCGCCTGATCCGGACAAGCTAGAATCCGTTGGGCTCGTTGGCTCGAGGAGACTGCTCGATTCCACAGTAAGGAACTTACGGTTAGCCGATGGGGAGGAAAGCGCGTCTTGCCGCAGAGGGCCATCCTCCCGTGTCCCCCTGCGGTAAGGCGCTGTCTTTAACTGGTTTCCTTACCTCGTTACGAAATCCTTTTCGCCAGCCTAGAAGGCTGTACTGATCATCATTTCTATTCCGTCCAGGTCTCCCGGCCGGGAGAATCCATCGTTTAGATGCAGGTAATAAATCTGGACGGACATATTTCCGTTCAATTTCCTGCCGGCGCCCAGCGCCGCCCGGTTTCGATACCATCTGCGGGCCCTTGAACTGTAAGACACTTCATCCCACACAAAAACACTCAATATTCTGTGTTTTACGCGGATGGGATGCAGGAACTCGATGCGATTGCGGAATCGCCATGCCCGCTAATTCCCGAAGTAACGCCTTTCTCCCAGATTGCGGTCGCTGATCTGCCAGTGCTTCCACGTTGTGCCCGCGATTGCAGCAAACGCCAGCCGGTTCTCAGACTGGAAGCGGCCGGCCGGCTCGTCGCTGAAGGAATATTGGTAATAAGGCTCAAAAGTGAGATATCCGTCCCATCGGTAAGCAAGGCCTGTGCTGAATTTCCGGTACACCAGGTGCCCCTGGTCGCCGCTGAAATGCAGGCCTGCGCCCACAAGGAAGTTCGTAGTCTTGCTCAGATGATGTGCGGCGTTAAAGTCTGTGCGCGTTTCAAAGTCCTGATGGGGAAATCTGCGCGCAGTCTGGCCGAAAAGCATTCCAGCAATGAGGATCGCGGCCAGGGCCAGCACCACTTTGACAGTCAGGCGGGACTGCCACTTTGAACTCCGGAATTTCACCGCAGGTTCTCGTTCTTTGCCTTGGCAGGGATCGGAAGAAAGGAATCATCCGTTGAAGATCGCGTCTTCAAAGATAAAAATCTTACCACATCAGCTTCAGGCCGAACTGAATTTCCCTTGAACTGGTCGCGGTGCTGGTGATAATGCCGGCTGTGGTTGCCGGCGTACCAGCCGGCTGCGTAAAGACAATCAGGTTGGGAGTGGTGAAGTTCGCCCTGTTCGGGAGATTGAAAAACTCCGCGCGCAGCTCCACCTTCACGCGCTCTGTCAGGGCGGTATCCTTCAGCAGCGAGAGGTCAATGGTTTCAAGGCCGGGGCCGATCAGCGTGTCGCGCCCAACGTTCCCGAAAGTGCCGTTGGGCGGAACGGCGAAGGCATTGGGATCGAAATACCGGTTCGGCCCTCCCAGTACAATCGGCCCCTTAAACGCAGGATTGAAGGAAGGCCGCACGGAATTCCGCGTGTCGCCGTTATTGGAGGGATTGAAGCTCAATTGGGGTGTAAAGGGATAGCCGGAACGGGCCGTTGCAATGGCATCCAGCGTCCAGTTGCTCGTGAGGGCGTTTTTCCAGCCGTTTTCCCAGGCCGCGAACCGGCGTCCTTTGCCAAACGGAAGCTCGTAGCTGCCGCTGATTACGGCGGCGTTTCTCACATCAAAAGTCGACAGGCCATAA
The DNA here is from genome assembly GCA_046704865.1 of Terriglobia bacterium. Classification (GTDB taxonomy): domain Bacteria; phylum Acidobacteriota; class Terriglobia; order UBA7540; family UBA7540; genus SCRD01. The sequence goes on along the minus strand of JBJKQZ010000066.1, from coordinate 446 downwards.
TCCATTGAAAGGTTTCTCGGATTCATTGCCAGCCCCGGAGCGTTTGTCGCGGCGCTGGGGTTCAGAGTATCTCCGTTATCGAGGCTCTTCGACCATGTGTACGCTCCACGGAATTCCAGGCCGTGGGCGAACCGGTGCTTTACCTCCACCTGAAGGCTGTTGTAAGAGCTGATGCCTTCCGAGAACCATGTCCACGTATTGGCCAGTTGAGGGTTTGCCAGCGGCGTGCCCGGCGCAGTGTAAAGTGTTCCCGGCTGCAGGCCGGCGGGGCAGGGAGTTGCCGGGCAGACGGCAGGGACTGGCGTGTTGGCGTCGAGGCTGACAATTTCATGGTACCCGTGCGATCCCTCGTAATTGATCTGCAGGGTGGTGTTCGGCGCGAGCGCCTGTTCAATTCCAAAGCTGTAAGCCTCCACCAGCGGGGTCTGCAGGCTGGGCTGGATTCC
>JBJKQZ010000065.1:0-4777 GCA_046704865.1 Terriglobia bacterium | reverse complement strand
ACAATTTTGCAGTTAATCTCACGGGAAGCAAAATTGATGAAACTCACGTTTGGCAGTCCTTGAAAATTAGATTTGCGTCTGCACGCCGAGGGCCGGCCCGGGCAACCCTCGACACTCCATGCACTGGGAGCCTCCAGCGCGTCATCACAAAGTGTGCAAAACCTCTTTACTGATTATCTATCGGCCAAAAAGGGGCGGGACTTTCGGGTTTTTGCACTTTTGGGCGCGCTAGACAGGACCAGCTAGTGCGCTTGCGCACCCTCATGCCTTATCAATAGCTGTTCCAAGGTGGGCTGAAAACGGAAGGAACCGGGATGATTTTTGAGGCAGGTTGAAGATCCCGGTTCTCCCTAAAATGCGTGACAACGCCCCCTCGCGGGGGAGGATAGCCAAATTCGTAAGTGTGGTCCTGTTCTGCGGCCCATGATGACAGAATGCCCAAACCGGTGCAAGGGAAAATCCCTTTTTTTTGAGCGGCAGGCGGCCAAGTTCCGGGGTGTGCCGGGAATTAAAATTGATGTCATGCAGGCGTCCCTGCAGGGAGCCTTCCGGCGCTTCAATTAAGGCTGTCCGCACAGTACTGCAAACGAACGTGGTCCGGATTGCTTCACCTTGCGTTAGAATGACTCTTCATGATGAACTGGCTGGAGATGGAACGCAGGCCGGAACCAGAACTGATGGACGCCGAGGATGAAGTTTGCGCTTATGCCTCCGCCGCCGGCCAGAAGCATCTGGACGATCTGGACAACTCATTTGTGAGCCAGGTGATTGCAAAGGGGTCACGCCACGGCGCGCTCACCGGACGGCTGCTGGACGTCGGTTGCGGCCCGGGCGGCATCGCCCTGAAAATCGCCCGGAGATGCCCGGAGCTGGCAATCCTGGGGATCGACAGCGCCGCCAACATGGTGCAGGCCGCGCGCCGTGCGGCTGTGGAGGCAGGGCTGGAAGACCGCGTCACATTCCAGCAAGCCAACGGCGGCCAGTTGCCATTCGCACCCTGCACGTTCGACATTGTCCTTTCCAATTCGGTGTTGCACCATCTGTCGAAGCCTTCAAAAGTGCTGGAAGAAATGCTTCGGGTCACAAAAGCCGACGGAATGGTCCTGGTGCGAGATCTGCGGCGGCCTTCACGCCTGGCATATCCGCTGCATGTCCGCTGGTATGGACGCCATTATTCTGGCATCATGAAAAGGCTTTTTGAAGATTCCGTCCGCGCGGCCTACACGCCGGACGAACTGGTTGATATGCTGGGACGTTCAGGAATGTCGACGGCAGACATTTTCTTACACGACCGAAGCCACATGGGCTTCATCTACAGGGGGCAGCAGCGATGAGAAGCTTAACAGGCAAACGAGCGATCGGGCAGGCCCTGCTCATTGCGCTGGCCTTTCTGGCGCCCGCCATTTTGTTCGCAAAGGAAAAGCAGCCCCAGACCTATCGCATTCCCCAGCCGCCTCCGCCCGATTTTTCTTCGCTTGAGTGGCTGGTCGGGAACTGGACCGGCCAGATGGGCAAGCACAGTCCGCAGGGAGAGATTCATCTTTCAGTTTCGTATGAGCTTGACGGCCGCGTGATGGTCTTCAAGGAAAAAGTCGCCCTGCAAGCATCTGGCGAAATTCCGGCCAACTCCGAGACTTCCGTGGGAATTCTTTCTCCATCGCCCTCGGGGGATACATTCGTGCTGCAGGTTTATTCGACGACGGGTTTCGTCAGCCGATACCGGGTGAATGTGTCAGGTTCGGAGATTGACTTTACTCCCGACGGAGGGATTCAGCCGCTGCCCGGCTGGCTGTCGCGCCGGATCATTCAACGGGGCGACGTGGACGGGTTCACCGAAACTGTGCAAATGGCGCCCCCGCTAAAGCCCTTTTTCGACTACTATACGGCTGCTTTCACGCGCGAGGCAGCAAAAGCAAGTCCCAAGGCGGCGCACTCCGACGAGCCGAAGACAAAACCATAAGCCGCCCTTGGCTGGAAAGCCGGGAACAACCTGTTGCCTGCAGAAACGGAAACGCCGTGATTTGATTTTCCGCGGTCTGCAAGAGGAGGCTGAATGTCTGCCCGCACTCGAAAATATCTGATCATAGCTGCAATCCTACTGGGAGTTCTGGTGCTGATCTGCGTGCTGGTCATCCCAAGCCTGGTGGATGTGAACCGTTACCGGCCGCAAGTGGCCGCATTTCTTGTAAAGGAAACCGGCAAGCCCGTGAGCATCGGGCGGCTCGGCCTCACCGTATTCCCCCATCTGGCCATTGAGGTTGATGACTTCACGATGGGAAACCCCAAAGGGTTTCCTGCCGGGGATTTCTTCAAGACGCACAGAGTTTATGCCTTGCTTGAGACAAAGCCGTTGTGGAACAGGCAGATCGTGATCCAGTCTTTGATTGTTGAAGACCCGGTGATACACATGATCAGCAATGCCGCCGGTCACTGGAATTTTGAGAATCCACCCAGCCCCAGCGCCGCCGCCAGCACGCCGAAGGCGCCGGCATCGGACCAGCCCAGCTTTTCACTGGGAACCATCTCGCAGGTCAAAATAGAAAGCGGGCAGGTGACCATTGCGAACCTGCTGAATTCCGGCGCCATGGGGCCCACTTATTTTGACGGAAAGGGTCTTTCCTGCCAGCTCCAGGACGTGAACATCAACGCCTTGACCGCAGAGAATTCGAACTCATCGGCGCCGGCAACTTCAGGCATTGTTCCAGAAGCGGACAATCACTCCACGCCCGTCGGCCACGGAACTTTCCATGCGGACTCACTCAGTTTCGGATCGATACAGGCCACTGCCGTGGATGCGCAAATTCAGGCTTTCCCCAAACAAGCCTACCTGCACAAACTCACTCTTAAGCTTGCGGGCGGCACCGTTAACGGCAAGGCAGAATCTGATTTCTCCCATCCGAACCTGCTCTACAGCGCCCAGACCGCCTTCAAGGGCCTCGATGTTGCCCAGTTGCTGCAGGCGTTTCCGAGCGCCAGCGGCAAGATGACGGGAACCATGGACGGAAATATCAACCTGCACGGCGAGGCAGCCCATTCCTCTGACCCGCTGAGAGGAATGCAGGGCACAGGACAGGTGAGCGTCCGGAACGGAAGACTGCCCACCCTGCAGTTGAACAAGAACCTGCTGTTCCTGGTGCGGGTGGCAGGGGTTGGAGCGTCTTCCGGCGATCCGGCATCATTCAGTTCCATTTCGAGCGATTTGAATCTCGCCAACGAGCAGATTACAAGCCAGCATGTGACCATCGTGAGCAACGACCTCAACGTGAACGCCGCCGGGGTGGTGGGAGTGGACGCTCCCAACAACATCAACTATACAGGCACGGCCCTGGTCCCGGCCCGGCAGGGCGGGTTGACCAATCTGGTGGCCGGAATTTCAGGCGCCACCTATGCGAACGGGAAACTCTCATTCCCCTTTACGCTGGGTGGAACTCTCGACAACCCGCGATTTTCTCTGAAGGGTGGAAAGGGCATCCTGGGCGGCCTGACGGGCGCCCCGGCATCGGGCAGCCAGCAAGGCGCGCAGCCCACCAATACCATTCAGAATCTCCTCAACATGTTTCAGAAGAAGAAAACAACCACAACCCCTCCCAAGTGATTGTGGGCTTCAACGATCTGGCGGGTTGCGTTCCGGAATTGAGCCATTCCGGATGCGGCGGGCAATCCCGCGTTGATGTGTGTGGGAGCATCGCTCCGCTAAGCCAAGCGCGTTGGGGGCAATCTGTGCGATGATAGCTGTTTTGTTCCGGCAAGAATCTCTGCCACTGAAAACATCTTATGACACTGCTTGATTCCATACTCTTGTTTGCCGCTGCGCTGGCGGCTGGAGTGCTGAACTCGGTTGCCGGCGGCGGGACGTTCTTCTCGTTTCCCGCTTTGATCTTTTCCGGGGTTCCGCCCATCCCCGCCAACGCGACTTCTACGGTTGCGCTGTGGCCCGGAACGGTGGCCAGTTCCTGGGCGTACCGGCGAAGGCTGCCGCGCAGCGCGATGATCTTTGTGCCCTTGATTCTGTCCAGCATGCTCGGCGCCTTCTTTGGCGCGCACCTGCTGCTGCGCACTCCGCCCCGGACATTCATGCGGCTGATCCCGTTCCTGTTTCTTGGCGGCACGCTGCTGTTCGCCTTTGGGAAAAAGATCGCGCGCGGTCCCGCCCGCTCGGATCACCGTGGGAATCCCTCATGGCTTGCGCTGGCTGGGGTCACAGTCGCCCAGTTTTTTATCGCCATTTATGGAGGATTTTTCGGCGGCGGCATTGGGATCCTGATGCTCGCCTCATTCACTTTTCTGCCGGTTGTCGACATCCACGCCATGAATGGAATGAAGACCCTGCTGGCCTCAACTATCAACGCCGTTGCAATCGTCACCTTCATCGTGGCGCGAATCGTCTACTGGCCTGAGGCCGTTGTGATGCTGTTTGGAGCGGCGCTTGGCGGCTACGGCGGAGCGCATTTCGCACAGAAATTCAATCCTGCGCGGGTGCGCGTCTTTGTGATTTGCGTGGGCTTTGCGTTGTCATTCTACTTCCTCTATCGCTACCAATAGGGCGTGCGTAGAAATCATTGGCTGCCCACTTCTCTAGGCACTGAAACCAAACCCCGTTTTCCTGTATGTCTCCTCTGCCCTCCGGCTATTCCTGCGGCATGGCCACTGGCCTGCCAGTGCGGATCGATTCTTTTGCCGCATCAAGAATCTCATTCACCTGCACGTTCAGTCGCGCCGAGAGCAATCCCGTGATGGGCCGGTTCTGCTGAATACTTTCCACGAAAAAGGCAATGGG
>JBJKQZ010000064.1:0-5222 GCA_046704865.1 Terriglobia bacterium | reverse complement strand
TTGTTTTCGCCATTTGTAGAAAAGTGCCACAAGGTTTTTCCGTTGCGGGCATCGACTGCGACAACATTCCCACTTGGATCGCCAAAAAACAGCAGCCCTCCCGCCGTCGCCAATACTCCTGCCTCTCACTTGCCCTCGGCCGGCCCGATTTCCGGGACTTTCCATGTGTTTTTCCAGGTGTCGATGTCTACCGCCTCCAGGAATTTCTCCCCTTCTACTTCTTCTTTGGGCCGATTTTGCCTCCCACCGCTTGTTGTAAGCTTAAGCGCACATTTTTCAAGCGCGACAAGGTAATAAAGACGGGTGACTGGATCGAAGGCTGTGGCGTTCCAGTTTGTGCCATAAGAGCCAGGGCAGAGTAGCCCGTTATTCTGGAGAAGCTTCGGCCGCCCATCGGCGCCGATGCCGCTGGCCCACGTTACCTTTACGAATGGTTTGGCCAGTAAAACATGACCGTTCGTCCGGTCCAGCACGTAAAAGAAACCGTTCTTGTCCGCATGCAGCAGGAGTTTCCGTTCTTCTCCCTGATACTTTGTATCGACAAGGACAAGAGGCGCATTTGCATCCCAATCGTGGACGTCGTGCGGTGTGACCTGGTAATGCCATTTGAGGTTGCCATTGTTCGGGTTGAGCGCCAGGATGGAATTCGTGTAGAGATTATCTCCAGGCCGGGCCCGGTCATTGGAATCGGGATAAGGATTGCCCGTGGCCCAGTAGAGCGTGTCCGTCTCCGGATCGTAAGACCCGGTCAGCCACGTTGCACCGCCGCCTGTTTTGGGCGGGCTGCCTCCCCACGTTTCTGCGCCGGGTTCGCCTTTGTCCGGGATTGTCCAGCGCCTCCATATGCGTTCGCCGTCGGAGGCCTTGTATGCCGCCAGGAACCCACGCATGCCCCAATCGCCGCCGGAAACACCTGCGATCACCATATCTTTCACAATCAGCGGCGCAACTGTGGAACCGTAGTGCATGGCTTCATCCGGCATCACTACTTCCCAAGCCAGCTTTCCAGTGGTCCGGTCTAGAGCAATAAGGTGGGCATTGTCTGTCACCATGAATAGCTTGTTCCCAAGAATGGCCATCCCGCGGTTTGTTCCGAGCGCCGCGTCGCCCACCAATCCAGGAGTTCGCGCGCGTGAATAGGACCAGATTTCCTGTCCGGTGCTGGCATCCAACGCAAAGGCCTGATGCGGACCTGTTCCATACAGGATTCCTTCCGCGACCAAGGGTGTGACTTCCAGTCCAAAATACTGCATGTTCAGGTTGAAGTAGGCATTGTCCGGAAGGAACTGCTTCCACAAAGGAACCGTGAAGATCCACTTCAGGCGCAACTTGTTGGCATTGCTCGTATTGATTTGCGTCAGTTCGCTGTATCGATTCCCATTCAGATTGCCGTTATAAGTCAGCCAGTCGCCCGGCCGGGGGTGAAGAATTTCAGAGAAAGGAATGCCTTCGGTTTCGGAAGAGCCGGAAACTATAGCCATACCCGGCTTGACACCGGACAATCCACTCAGATAGGCAATCAGGTTCTGCAAATTCTCGGGACTCAAATTCACTGCGGGCATCTGAGACTTCGGATCTTCATGGATCGCAGAGATTTCATCCTCGCGTAACAAGTGAAATTGTCCCTTGAGGTCCTGGACTACACTTTCAAAGTTGCTGCGACTTCGCAAAAATCCTCGAAAAGATTTGCCGTCGTGCAAACGTACCGTCACCAGATGGTAGCCTGGCGTTATCTGGGTATCCGGCTCCAGCAGAGACGTGCGAATTTCTTCAATTGTCATGTCCCGGCCGACGTTGGATAAATCAGGCCCCACATCTGATCCTTTCCCGTAAACCATGTGGCAGGTTGTGCATTTCCCCTGCCCGAAAAAGTAACGTTCTCCCGCTGCGCGGTCGCCGGAAACGGTGTTTTCAGCTGCCGGAGAATTCATGGAATGGATAAGCGCGGCAAGTGCGTCAAGCTCCCCGGGCGGAAGGTTGAAGGCCGGCATACCTCCTGTCGGGACTCCCTTGTTGATGACGTCGCGTATCCAGGAAAGCGATCGCTCACGGAGTCTTCGAGCTCCGGAGAGAGACGGACCGTACTCGCCGCCGCGGGCGTCCACGCCATGGCAGCCCGCGCATTGGCGCGTGAATATTTTCCTGCTATCTGGCAGGTTTGATGATTTTGAGGGCGGGCCTTGACCCCAGAGGAATGTCAGGCTCAATCCAAGGGCCACAAGGATTGATCCTGCAACCCATTTGGCCTGTGCCCTCACAAGGAATCTTTCCATATTGGTCCTACGTTTGTTTACCAATAAGGTCGAGGATGGGATCGAACTCATTGGTGGATTTAGCCAGAGATCATTTCAATCTAGCTTTGCGAGACCGGCTCCCATTGTACTCCTGCCATCAAGTTTCCAAAGTCTTTCTGCACTTGTATTTGGAAACGGTCTCTGTGAAATGCTATGGGAAAGAATATGAAGTAAACTTGCTCGTACCATTCATAATTTAGCTTGTGGGTGTTTGGATCGGACCTGCCCAATGGCAGAGGAAGGGCTCGCCAAAACAGTGGAAAAGAATGATGTACCGCTGGATCGTTTTCTCAAGCGCCTGAAGCGTGCCCTGGCAGGTGTACTTCTACTGCTGTCAGCCGTGTACGTGGGGGATTACATGGTTAGCCGAATCCGGATTGCGAAGAATCTTGATCCCTATGGGGTTGTGCAGGTCCGTCGATACTACGCCGTGACTATGAAGAACGGCAAACCCGATTATTTCTTTGAGCCTCCAGTCGAACAGACTTGTGTCAACACATTGTTCCCACATTTTGGTTACTCGCCATGCTGGTATCTTCGGCGAAGAGTGACCCAACAGATAATAATGTGATGGACGGATTTTGATTTCAGACGTTCGCAGACGAGTTCTTGAGTGATTGCATGGGAGCCGTGCGAGTCGCTGGATTCTGCTTCTTCCTTATCGCTTGCCGGTAAGTTGCCGCACGGTTGGGAGTGAGGACGCATTCCATCCGCCGCCAAGCGCCTCGATCAATAAAACACTGGCTGCCATGCGCCGTGTGTGGATGTTCACCGAAGTGAGCGTGTCTTGCAGGACAAAAGCCTGGGCGGTGATCACCTGAAGATAGCTGGCGACACCTGCCTTGTACTGATAGGTTGAGACATCAAGAGACTGCTGCGCGGATTTAACGGCATCGTCTTCCACCCGCGATTCGTCTGCCAGAATGCGGAGCGCCGCGAGATTGTCTTCAACCTGCTGGAAAGCCGATAGAACGGTCTGGCGGTAGTTGGCAACGGAAAGGTCGAAATCCGAGCGTGCCAGATCAGACACGGCGCGCCGCCGGCCGGCGTCAAAAACGGTTTCGGCCACCTGCGGGCCAACAGACCAGATGCGGCTGGGCCAAGTGAACCAGTCGGCGATGCTCCCGCTTTCCAGCCCGACGGTTCCGCTCAGCAGAAGCGAAGGAAAAAATGCGGCTCTCGCGATACCGATCTGCTCATTTGCCGCAGCCATCTGGCGCTCCGCTGCGGCAATATCCGGACGCCGCTGGAGGAGGTCAGTAGGGATTCCGGCCGGAATGTCCGGTGGGTGTGGCTTGATAGGCGACTCTGGTATTGTTAATTCAGCGGGAGGTTTGCCGATCAGGATGGCAATCGCATGCTCAAACTGTGCACGAGCGACTCCCAGGTCAATGAGTTGTGCCTGCGCGGTCTTCAACTGTGTCTCTGCCTGGGCCACGTCTGCGCCTGAGGCCACTCCGCTTGCCTGACGATCTTTGGTTAGCTGGAGATAGTCCGCATAGGATTTGACGGTTTGATTAAGAATCTCCTGCTCTCCATCTACGCCGTGCAATTCAAAATAGTCCTGCGCCAGAGCTGCCTGAAAGGCCAGGCGCACGTTCTCGAGTTGCGCGGCTGTTGCCTGGGCCGACTCTGCGCTGCCCCGCACGGTGCGCCGAATACTTCCCCAGACATCCGCCTGGTAGGAGATATCCACTGGCAGGTTGTAAATACTGCGCTCGCCGGAAGTCAAGTTGCCGGCAGTCACATTGAACAAGGTCGAGGAGGTCCTGGAATTTGTGTAAAGGGCGTTTGCCGTTGCAGTTGGGAACAAACTCGACCGGGCAATGCGGACCGAATCGCGTGCAGCCCGGAATTGTGCTTCTGCAGCTAGAACGTTCTGATTGGAGATATTGACCTGGTCCTCCAGCGTATTCAATTCCGGATCATTGAAAACTTCCCACCACTTACCGCGGACAGCAGCGTCATTTGGCTGGGCTGGCTTCCAGTTGGAAGCCTGACCTGTACTAGTAGTGATCTGTTCCTTGTATACGGAGGGAACCGGTGCCGTGGGACGTTTATATTTCGGTCCCACCATGCAGGCCGCTGAAGAGAGCAGCACGGCTGCCAGAATGGAAAGAAGATATTTTCCAGAAAGCAGAAATCGCAGAGGGCACTGGTCTTCCCGCCCTGAGCAAGAGACTGTATGCATCGGCTTCATGGTTTCCTTCACGGTCAACTCAAACTCCCGAAGGCATCGGCTCAGCGGCCGCGGGCTCACGTCCGCGGACGCGGTCCCACCAATGCTGTAGACGATCAAAATAGAGATAGACGACCGGCGTCGTGTAAAGGGTCAATAACTGGCTCACGATCAAGCCACCAATAATTGCAATTCCCAGCGGGCGTCGAAATTCCGACCCTGTTCCTGTCCCTAGGGCAAGCGGGGTGGCACCAAAGATCGCCGCCATGGTGGTCATCATGATCGGTCGAAAACGCAGCAGGCACGCCTCATAAATGGAGTCGCGGGAATTTTTACCTTCAGTGCGCTCCGCGGCCAGTGCAAAGTCAATCATCAGAATGGCGTTCTTCTTGACGATCCCGATCAGCAGAATGATTCCGATAATGGCAATGACGGTCAGGTCGGTCCGCGTAAGCATCAGGGCAAGCAGCGCGCCCACTCCCGCGGAGGGTAGTGTGGAGAGAATCGTCACAGGATGGATGTAGCTTTCATAAAGAATGCCGAGAACAAGGTAGACTGCGATCAGCGCTGCGGCAATCAGCAGGGGTTCGCTGCCTAGCGATTGCTGGTATGCCTGGGCAGTGCCAGCAAAGCCCGTGTGGATGGTTGCCGGCAGCCCAACCTTGAATGCTGCATTGTTGATGGCAGTAACGGCGTCGCCTAATGCCACCCCAGGCCGGAGATTGAAGGAAATCGTAACTGCCGGGAAC
>JBJKQZ010000063.1:0-3883 GCA_046704865.1 Terriglobia bacterium | reverse complement strand
GTTACCGACCTGTGTCGACACCAGAGGATGCTGAAATCATTTTTTACAATACGTGCAGCATCAGGGAAAAAGCCGCTCAAAAGGTTTTCTCCCGGCTTGGGACTTTCCGTAAGGGCCGGAACGCCGGCCAGAAGGTCTTTGGTGTACTGGGATGCGTCGCGCAGCAGGAAGCTGAGAATATTTTTGAACGGGCGCCCCATGTCAGCCTGGTTTGCGGGTCCGCAAGTTATCCAAAACTTCCGGAACTGCTCGCCGAACTTGAAACCGGCCACCGTCGCGTAACCGGCCTGGGGCTCGACACCGAAGAATGCTTTGAAACTGAAATGACGCGGCGTGACAATCGGTTTCGGGCTTACATTACCATCATCGAAGGGTGCGACAAGGCGTGCAGCTATTGCGTTGTGCCTATGACGCGCGGGCGGGAACGGAGCCGGCCGGCAGATAAGATTCTGGCTGAGGCTGTCCGCCTTGCAAGTGAGGGTTTTACTGAGATTCAGCTCCTCGGCCAGACTGTCAATTCCTATCGTGACCCATCGCCGCTACGGATGAGTTTTGCGGAATTACTGTCGCGCGTGGCTGAAGTTTCCGGTATTCGGCGGGTTCGCTTTACCACTTCTCACCCGCGAGATTTCACAAAAGAGATCGTTGACGCCATCGACAGCCATCCGGCGCTTTGTGATCAGATTCACCTTCCAGTGCAGTCGGGATCGAACTCCGTTTTGAAGCGCATGCTGCGAACCTATACCCGAGAGGAATATCTGGAAAAAATCCATTGCATCCGCAGCGCAAAGCGTGATATTCGCGTTTCGACGGACATCATCGTGGGTTTCTGCGGTGAAACGCTTGACGACTTTGACCAGACTCTCAGCCTCCTCGATGAAGTCGGCTACGACCAGGTTTTCTCTTTCAAGTATTCCCCTCGTCCTAAAACTGCAGCCGACCGGCTTGAAGACTCCCTGCCTGATGAAGAAAAGGGGCGGCGCCTCGCGATTCTACAGGAAAAACAACGGGAGATTCAGATCAGGAGAAATCAGGATTGCGTGGGGAAGGAGTATGAAGTCCTGGTTGAGGGTTATCATCCGCGGTTGAGTCAGGCCGTGGGACGTACAACCAGCAATCGCATTATTAATTTTTCTGGTGAGCCCTCCTGGGTGGGGCGTTACCTGACCGTTCGTGTGACAGCGTCGGGACCAAACAGCCTGGTCGGCCAGCGGGTAGTGGAGACTGCCGCCGTTCAGGCCTAGCGAATGAAACTTTTAGCCAGTCGCAGCCTGGCTGTGAAAGGCAAAGGCTGCAGGGAGGATGCACTATGGAAGTTGAGGTAAAAATTCGCGGTTTGATGATGGACCCTGTCACCAACATGCCGATCGTCATTCTCAAGGATATAGACGGTGCATCGGTGCTTCCGATCTGGGTGGGAATTTACGAAGCCAATGCGATTGCACTGGAAATCGAAAAGGTGACAACCCCTCGCCCAATGACGCACGACCTGCTGAAGAACCTCCTCCTCGGACTCGAAACGCAAGTGCGGAAGGTGGTCGTCAATGAACTGAAGGATGACACTTTCTATGCCCTTATCTGGCTGGAGAAAGATGGGGAAACCTTTTCTGTCGATTCGCGCCCAAGCGACGCGCTTGCGCTGGCTTTGCGCGTGGACTGCCCGATTTTTGTCGAGGACGAAGTTCTGAAGAATTCCAAGGTGTCCAGTTCCGGAGCGGACAAGGTCAACAACGACGAGCTGCGAAAATGGCTGGAAAACCTTAACGACGAAGATATTGGCCGTTATAAGATGTAAAGATTGAAGGCAGTGACGGCCGTTTCTCGCACAGGACTGGCCGTTCATTACTCCAACCTGCCTCAACCGGAGTTATGGAGTGGCAAGAGTCATAGCCGTTGCCAACCAGAAGGGGGGGGTTGGCAAAACAACAACCGCAATCAACCTGGCTGCCGCCCTGGCATTGAATAACCAGCGGACCCTCCTGATTGACCTGGATCCCCAGGCCAACAGCACTTTAACGTTCATCAATCCCACCGATGTGGATGGTTCCATCTACGATATTCTTACGGAACCGAACAGAAGATTGGCTGAAGTGGTCAAGCCCACCCGGTGGATGAATCTTTCTCTGGTACCGTCACGAATTGCACTGGCCAAGTTGGAAGCGCAGCTTGTGGGACAGTTTGATGCTCCGTTCCGCTTGAAGGACGCGATCGCGGCTTGCCGGGAAGATTTTGACATGATTGTCATCGATACACCGCCTGCATTGGGGATTATTACGGTGACCGCGCTTGTGGCGGCGTCTTTCCTGATTGTTCCCATTCAGGCGTCGTACTACGCCCTCGAGGGCACTGATGATCTCTTGGAGACTCTGGAGCGGATTCGCGCACGGCCAAATCCCGAACTCCAGTTGTTGGGGGTCCTGATTACTCTCTATGACAAGCGCACCAATCTGGCGCGCGATAGTCACCGTCAGGTACGGGAAGTTTTTGGCCCCAAAGTATTCAAAACTGTAATTGCCAAGAACGTCAGGCTTGAAGAGAGCCCGGCCTACAGGGAAACCATATTCAGCTTTGCGCCGACATCCTCCGGTGCAGAGGAGTACGCCAGCCTGGCGAAGGAGGTACTGCAACGTGTCGGTTAGAAGGTCAGGGTTACCGCTTGCTATCCAGATGCGCCATAGCGCGCATTATGTCGAAGACATCATTTCGCGGAGCGGTGCGGCGATCGGGAGAATGATCGCGATTGAAGAGATACTACCGTACGCTGACCAGCCGCGCAAAGAAAAAGGCGATCTCACCGGCCTCGTGGAATCGGTTCGCCAAAAGGGTGTTCTGGAACCTCTTCTGGTCCGTAAAAACCCCGAGACTGGAAACTTTTTGATCATTTCCGGTGAGCGACGCTATTTTGCGGCACGCATGGCCGGGCTCGCTGAAGTGCCCTGCATTGAAAAAAATGTGGACGACGGCGAAACGCTTGAATTGGCGCTGATTGAGAATATTCAGCGCAAAGACCTGACGCCGTTTGAAGAAGCTGACGGCGTTCAGGCTCTTGGCGATCGATTTGGACTTACCCACGAGGAAATTTCTCAGAAGATTGGGAAATCGCGCACTTCCGTGACCGAACTCCTCACACTCCGAATTATTCCGGACGACATCAAAGCTGCATGCATCGAAAGCGGGGTCGTCTCCAAATCGCAGCTTCTACAGGTGGCGCGCCAGCCGACTGAAGCCAAAATGCGCGACGCCCTCCGGCGGTTCGCCCAGGGAACGCTGAATCGCGACCAGGCGCGCGAGGAGCGCAATCCCCACAGCAAACCACGCCACGGATCATTTCGCTACGTCCCGCCGACCAAAGATTTTAAGCTGACGCTGCAATTCAACAAGGGCACAGTAAAGCGCGAACAGGTCATTGCCACGTTGCGCCGCGTGCTGGAAGAACTCGAAAAAGAAGTTTGATTCTTCGGCGCTGATCGCCACTGCCGCGGCACTGACGGAATACCATTGGGTAGGTTATCGTGTTCCGGGCCCGCAATACCGTTCTCCTCGGCGTTTGGCCGATGCGACTCAGACCCGCCGTTAAATTCGTCAGACAGGATGAGCCTTCTTACGCGACGAGCGGAACTATTTCAGATGGAAGATCAGGAACAACTCGACACCCATGGAAATGCCAGGTTGTTTGTCTACGGTACGCTGCGAAAGGGATTTCGTTCCCACGGATTTCTGAAAGGATTGCATGCCAGGTTTGTGACCGTTGGACATGTCCAGGCGCGCCTTTACGACATGGGAGTTTTTCCCGGCGCGGTGGAGAGCGGCAGCCCCGCCGACCGCGTCTACGGAGAACTCTATCTTCTGCCAAGCGCCGACAGTTCTTTCCGTGTCCTTGACC
>JBJKQZ010000062.1:0-4283 GCA_046704865.1 Terriglobia bacterium | reverse complement strand
GCCTGAAAGAATCTCCCGGACGTCTGCGACTTCTCGCCCTGTGGATTTAATAACCAAGGAGGCCGTGTACCGGCCCTGCCCGGCTCCGCTTTGGCCTGTGCATACGGTTTATCCTGATGCGGGGGCCGTGCTTCCTTTCAAGCGCATTGTTGCTTACTATGGCAATTTCTATTCCACCAAAATGGGAATTCTGGGCGAGTATCCGCCCGACAAGATGCTACCGATGCTCACCGCCGCCGCTGACTCCTGGGCTGTAGCGGATCCGAAAACGCCAGTGGTGCCGGCGGTGGATTACATTGTCGTCTCCGCTCAAGGGTTGCCGGGAAAGGATGGAAGGTACCGCATGCGCATGCCGGCAAGCCAGATCGATAAGGCGATCCGCCTGGCGGACCGGATTCATGGGCTGGCTTTTCTGGACGTTCAGCCCGGCTGGAGCACCGTGGAAACGGAGGTGCCGCGCCTTGCGGATTACCTGAAACGGCCCAATGTGGAACTGGCTCTGGACCCTGAGTTTGCACTGGTTGACGGCAAGAAGCCGGGGGCTTGGATCGGCACAATGAATGCTGCCGATATCAACTTTGCCGCACGTTTCCTGGCAAAAATCGTGCGGGAAAACCATCTGCCTCCCAAAGTCCTGGTGATCCACCGTTTCACGGAGCGTATGGTGACTGATTATCGCGCCATCAAACCTCTGCCTGAAGTCGAAATCGTGATGGATATGGACGGGTTCGGGTCGCCAGTCCTGAAAACCTCTACTTACAAGTCGTATATTGAACGGCAACCCGTGCAGTTTACCGGATTCAAGCTGTTCTATAAGAACGACGTGAGGATCGGCCACCACCTGATGACTCCCGCCGAAATATTGCGACTCTCTCCTCGCCCGAGCTACATCCTGTATCAGTAAGAATGTGTGGGCGGCGGGCCCAATGCTGGTTGCCAGCCCGAAAGCTGGCGCTAGGCGTTTGCGGGACCGGTGCAGGCGGCCCGGACGTGTTCCGCATCTACGCGAGCAGTGCGCAGGATTTCCACGGGGTCGCCTTCCGGCATGAATTCCATGGCGATGTAGCGGTCGAAGTTGAGCCGGGCAAGAGTTTTGTAAATGTTGCCGTAATTGATTTCGCCGGTACCCGGCTGATGGCGGTGGGGCACGTCGGCAATGTGGCACAGCCCCACGTAGTCGATGTTCTTCTCCAGCTTTTCGATCAGGTTTCCTTCAGCGATTTGCTCGTGGTAGAAGTCATAGAGGAAGCGCACGTTCGGACTGTTGACGGCCCGCATGATCTCAAATCCTTCCGCCACAGAAGTAAGGTAATAGTGCTGGTTCTCTTCTGGATCGATATTCTCCACAAAAATTTTGATATTCTTTCCTTCCACCAATTCCGCAGCGCGTTTCAGGCCCTCAATGCAGCTCTGATGCTGTTGCGCGCGTGTCAGGCCGGGAACTACATTGCCGGACATGACGATGAGATGCGGGCACTCATCCTTTTCGCAGATGGTGAGCATGCTGCGCACGTCTTTGAGCATCTCCTCGCGTTCGGCGGGATTGCCCACACCGAATTTCATGCCGGCGGTAGTGTCAAAGGTGATGCCGAGCTCGCGCTTCTTCTTGTTGACGCGCCGGAAGTCGGCGTCCGTCCAGTCTTTGAACTCATGCACAAGTTCCACTGCGTGAAATCCGGCCTCCGAGACTTTTTCCAGGCGTTGCTCAAAGGGAAGATTCCGGAAGACTGTCCACAACATAATTGAAATTTTATAAGGTGCCGGGCCGGTAGCAGATTGTGGAGGATTTGGGGCGGCAGCCGGCAGCAGGGAAGGCGCAGAAAGAGCTCCCGCGCCGGCTCCGGCAAGGATTTTATTAAAAGTGCGGCGATCCATTGGTATCTCCTTAAAGTCAAAGGCTGCCTGCGGCTGCAAACACATGGCAAGCGCAGGGAGGCGTGAATATTGGAGCGAGCCAGTCTCAATGAAGCAGGATAAATGCACCGCCTGATGATACAGAACGTGCTTACGGGGTGCAAACGGATTTTGTGCAAAGGCGTGAAAGATGAAAGCGGTTTCACTTTCCACTTGAACATCCTGCCAGAACGTGACATCTTGCTTTTTTTCGCATTCGGGGGCCTGGCCGTCCCGGCGGAAAGTGCGGGGCATCCTCAAGGCTGGCGGCATGAAACTTTGGCGGCTGGAGCATCTGGTCGTACTCCTGCCTTCCTTGCATGCCTTTCTGTTTCGCGAACTTCAAGTCAAAGGTGACAGATGATCCATATCTGCTTTCTGCTTTCCAGCTTATTGATGGCTCCGGCGGCTGTGATAGAGAAGATGATCAGCCTGAGCCCGGTGGACATGGCCATTATCATCATCTACTTTGTTTCCGTCCTGGCCATCGGTTTCTACCTCAAGAATTATGCCAAGCGGGGCGAGGACTTCTTTGTCGCCGGGCGCGAAATGACGGCCTGGGTGGCGGGCCTGGCATTTATTTCCGCCAACCTGGGGTCACTGGAACTGCTGGGGTGGGCCGGAAACGCATACCAGTATGGCATCCTGGCAGCGCACTGGTATTGGGTGGGCGCAATTCCTGCCATGCTGTTCCTCGCGCTCATCATGATGCCGTTCTATTACATCTGCAAAACTCACTCCGTGCCGGGTTACCTGGAACTGCGTTACGGCCATGCCACCAGCGGGCTCAGCGCCATTACTTTTGCCGTGATGACGATCCTGATGTCCGGCGTGAACATGTATGCGATGGCAGTTGTGATGCAAGTGATCCTGGGCTGGAACATTCATTTCAGCATCTGGGTTTCTTCGCTGACAGTTGGAATCTACGTCGCGCTCGGTGGACTTTTTTCAGCCATCTTCAATGAAGTCATCCAGTTTTTCCTGATCTGGCTGGGGGCGTTGCTGATCCCAATCCTGGGTCTGATTGAATCGGGCGGCTGGTCCGGAATGGTGGCAAAAATTCACCAGCGGTTTGCCGGGCAGGACTTCACGCACATGTGGGGACCCATGCTGCACCCCTCACAGAATCCTATGGGAGTGCAGTGGGTGGCCATCGTCTTTGGTCTCGGCGCCGTGCTCTCAATGGGCTACTGGACGACAGACTTTCTGGTGGTGCAGCGCGTAATCGCAGCCAAGGACATCCGTTCGGCAAAAACGGCGCCCATCATCGGGGCGTTCTTCAAAATGGCCGTGCCATTCATCGTGATCCTGCCCGGACTATTGGGCCGGGCCGTGCTGCCGTTCCATCTGTATCCCACCAACATGGCCGCAGCAGGTCAGCATACTTATGACCAGGTACTGCCTCTGATGATGGCGCGCTATCTGGGCCCTGGGCTGCTGGGCCTTGGCATCACTGCGCTGATTGCTGGTTTCATGTCCGGCATGGCAGGGAATATCAGCGCATTTGCCACCGTCTGGACGTATGACCTCTACCGCCCCTTCATCAAGAAGGACGCCACCGACCGACACTACGTGGCTATGGGGCGCTGGTGCACGATGATTGGTCTTCTCGTCAGCATTGGCGCCGCCTACATCGTGACCCACTTTGGAAGCCTGATGGATTATGTGCAGGCCCTGTTCAGCTTTTTTATCGCTCCGCTGTTCGGCACCGTGATCATCGGGATGCTTTGGAAGCGGGCTACAAAGAAGGCCGGCTTCTGGGGATTGCTGGCAGGCATTACCACGGCGGTTACCATTTTCGCCCTGATGCGTGGACATCCGGACCGCGTGGCCTGGTTCTGTTTCTATGCCGGGGCCAAGTCGCTTGCTCAACAAATGTGGCAGGCGCTTTGGGCTTTTGTTGCTGTGATCGTTGTTTCCTTTGGAGTGACCATGGTGACCAAGCCGAGGCCCGATGATGAACTGCGGGGCCTGGTGATGGGCCTGACGGATATTCCTAGTGAGGGTCACTTGCCGCTGGTGAAGCGGCCGGTTTTCTGGGCGGGCATCTGCTTCTGCTTGTTTCTGATCTTGCAGTGGATCTTCCGCTAGCGCTGGCTTGTCAGAGCTGCAACATAAAGCGGTCATCATGAAATCATGAAGTCGGGAGTAATGGAATGAGTGAAGAACGTCGGATGATTCCGGTCTGGTTTTTTGCCGGTATTCTGCTTTTTATATACGGTATTCTGATTTTTATCACGGGTCTTGCAGAGTGGTCTCATCCTCCGGCCACAGTGGAACTGTCAAACCTTCACGCGCCGGTCTGGTGGGGCGCCATCATGATCCTGAGCGGCGGCATTTTTATCCAAAAGTTCACGCCCAGGAAGAATGCAAAGTTATCGTGTAACCCC
>JBJKQZ010000061.1:0-3533 GCA_046704865.1 Terriglobia bacterium | reverse complement strand
ATGGCTTGTGGCATATGTGATGACCCATTGACAAAGATCTTTCGCCATTACATCTTGGACGTTTGCAAAAAGGCGCAGAAGGAGGAGGTTTGAGGATACAGCTCAAAAGAGTTTAAGCACTCTCAATGCTGCAGGCCAATCATCTGAGGGCAAAGCCAAATAGGTAAGGCGAAACCATCATATTTATGCAGAGGAGGAATTGATACATGAATCGTCGTGAAGCAATCATACTATCCGGATTGTCGCTGGCGGGGAGCCGTAGTTTGGCTCAAGGGGCGCAAGGTCGCACCGCAAAAAATCCCGAAGAACTAAGGGTTCCACCGCCCAAAATTACGGTCTATGAGTATCGTCCAAAATCGATTTACCGAACCCCTGAGCATGATATCCAGAAGGCGAAGTTTCCGATCTTTGACGCGCACTGCCATGGCCCTCGCCCGGTGAAGAATCTTCCCGAGTGGGTGAAATTGATGGACAAGGTGGGCGTGGAAAAAACCATTGTCTTCAGCGGACTTTCTTCACCCGAGAAGTTCGAAGAGTTCCGGAAGCCTTATGACCAGTATCCGGGGCGCTTCGATCTCTGGTGCGCCTTTGACATGACCGGAGTCAACCAACCAGGCTTCGGGCCGCAGGCCGTCAAAACGCTGGAAGCTTGCCACCGAGCTGGAGCGCGGGGGATTGGAGAGATCCACGACAAGGGGCTGGGCCTTTATGCCCCGATTGGCACTGGGCCGGGAGCTTCAAGAATTCGGGCCAGGATTGGTCCGAGTCCTCATGCGGATGATCCCAGGATGGACGTTTTGTGGAATAGATGCGGGCAATTGGGGATGCCCATCAGCATTCATGTTTCCGACCCGATCTGGTGTTACTATCCCATGACCAAATACAACGATGGGCTTTGGCAGTGGTTGTGGGAAATCGATATGAAGCAACCGGGAATATGGGACCAGAACCAACTGGTCGATAGCCTGGACCGAACAGCCCAAAAGCATCCGAAAACGATCTTCATCGCCTGCCATCTGATGCAGCTTGATTATGATTTGACCCGGCTCGGCCAGTTGTTCGATCGCAACCCAAATCTCTATGCTGATATTGCGGCGCGCTACACCATGGTTTCTGAAGTTCCGCGGTTCGCGAATCAGTTTCTGCGGAAGTATCCCGATCGGATTCTCTACGGAACCGATGTGCCTTACAACCAGGTTCTCTTCAGCACAACTTTTCGAATACTGGAAACCAGCGACGAACACTTTTATGGGACAAGGCCCTTCTACGGATTTCCCACCATGTATTACTGGCCGCTCAACGGGCTGGACTTGCCCGATGACGTGTTGAAGAAGGTCTATCGCGACAACATCTTGAGCGTCATCAAGAAAGCGCAGAACAACGCGAGTTGAGATCCAGTTTTCAACGGTGCCAAAATTCACTGGCGCAAATAGCATCTGCACTCCACTTTGATTGAAGCGGTGGGAATGACCGCGCATGCGGCCGCTGCTTCACCCCTTCGATAACTTTCGATCTTGCCTTTGAAATAGGGATTGCATTTTTGCAATGTAAGTTCCTGATCTGCCAGTTGCCGAGCCGCTATCCCAGACGGCTGAGATCCGCAACTTCCATCTATCGCGATTGGCCGTGGAACCCGGGTACCGCACTCGCGGTTGCATCTGGAGCCGAGCCGGTGTATCTTCTCGCTGGGCATATGCATTCATGTAAACCTCTGAGCGGGAGGAAAAGACCACGGCGGCTGAAGGCCGAAGCGCCATTTGGAATTGCCGCCGCCAGCCGTCAAAGTGTCTGCTCACCGCGGAGGGTCCGATTTCATAGGTAATCATTCGAAAAAATTGAAAGGGGAACATAATATGAATCGAAGAGAACTCATGCTGGCCGGAATGGCGCTGGGGATTAAGCCCGCGCTCGCATCGGCCAAACCGAAAAGCGCCGCTGGCGGCGGGCAATCAGGGGACGAGCCAGCTCCCGGATCGCCGCCCACGATCCTGCTGAACGACTATCTCCCACACTCCATTTACCGGATTCCTGTAACGTACATTGAAAAGGCCAAGTACCCGGTGTTCGATGCCCATTGTCACGGCCGTGGGTCGCTGACCGTGGACGAAATGGTGAAGATGATGGACGAAGTGGGCGTGGAAAAGTCGGTGGTCTTTACTGGCGCCTCCACTCTGGACCGGTTCAAAGAAATCAGCCGCGAATACGCCAAATATCCCGATCGCTTTAACACCTGGTGCCTGTTTGACCTGAATGATTTCGGCAAACCCGGCTTTGAAAAGAAAGCGATCAAATCCCTCGAAGACTGCCATCGTGCGGGCGCCTTTGGCGTGGGTGAAATCCACGACAAGGGCAGAGGCTTTATCTGGCAATATGCCAACCGCCCCCGGCGTCCCGGTGCGCGCAGGCGCGCTTCTGCGCCGCTCAATGGAGGACCTACGTACACGCGCAATCCCTCGCCGCCCAACCCCAACGCCCCGTCGGGGCCGCACGCTGACGATCCGCGGCTGGATGCGCTGTGGAACCGTGCCGGGCAGCTCGGAATGCCGATCAGCATTCACGTTTCAGATCCGATCTGGTCCTACCAGAAGATGGACAACACCAATGACGGGCTCATGAATGGATGGTCCTGGAGAATCATTCTGGAACCCGGCATGTATAACCACGACCAACTGGTCGACAGCCTGGACACCATTGCGGAACGCCACCCCAAGACCATTTTTATGGCCTGCCATCTTTCTAATCTGGATTACGACCTGACGCGGCTGGGGAAAATGTTCGACAGGCGTCCAAACCTTTACGCTGACATTGCGGCCCGCTTTGCGGAGACCGCCACCATTCCCCGGTTCACCCGCCAGTTCCTGATGAAATATCCCGACCGGGTTGTTTATGGGACGGACGTCACCTATAGCCGGCCGTTTTTCAGTACCACGTTTCGAATTCTGGAAAGTGAGGATGAACACTTCTACGAGCGCGGGCTGGTGGAAACTGCGAATTTCAACTTCAACTATCACTGGACGTTGAATGCCTTCGGCCTGCCGGACGATGTGCTCAAGAAAATCTATCGTGACAACGCGCTGAACATCTTTAAAAAAGCGCATGAGAACGCGGTCTTAGTTGTGACCGTTGTGGTTAGCTGAATCCCGAACAGGAAGCTCTTTTTGTGAGTTGAGGCCAGTGGGCTGGGGTGGAAATGCGCCTTCGCCCACGGCAGGTAGTCCAGGCGATTTTTTGCGGCAGCCGTAGCAGGACGGGAATAGAATCGGCGACAGGTTGAGCGAGGGAATATCTCGTGCCTCGGACGGGGGAGTTGTAGGCCTTGCGGAACCAGAGCCCGTTCCTCTTCTGGCATTGGCATTCTCCCTCTTTTACTGAGGATTGCCTAATGCAGGGACGAATCTTCGTAGCGCTGGCATCTTGCCGGCCTTGAAAATTGCCGCCGGGACGGCGGCGCTACAATTGCGAAAGGTCATTCTATTTTGCAAACCTCCGCAGGCCGCCAATGGCAGCCGCGTAAAACGGGTGGACGACCGCGG
>JBJKQZ010000060.1:0-4466 GCA_046704865.1 Terriglobia bacterium | reverse complement strand
GGGGCGGAGGTACATCGCTATCCGAGGCGCCCGTGGCCATCTATGGCAAGAGAGAAAGCGACATAGCGTCGGGAATGCTTGGGGTCGCACTGGCGCGTGGAATCGTTTACCCAGTTCCTATCGCGTTCAACATTCGCAGGAATTCCTTCATTGTGTCCGCTGGGCCGATTGGTGGTGGCGGCCTAGATGCGTATGGGGCCTTACAGTGCGGAAAGGTCTACAGCATTTTTCTGCCTATGCCTGGCAAGAATTGGATCATGCAATATTGCCCGCAAAGCCCATCCGCGTCGAAAACGCCCGCCCCACCCTCGACCATTGCACGGTTTGGCGACGGGATTGTGCCGCCCCAAGCCGATTCAAAGTTCGATTTCCGGCGATTACCAGTCTCTGAAGACAAGGTTCGAAAGATGATCATATTGAAGGGCATGCTCAGGAGCGACGGCGTTGTTGACCAGTTGGAAGTCTATCAGGGCGTGTTACCAGAAATGGACGATGACGCCCGCCTGGCTTTTAGCCAGTGGAAATTTCAGCCAGCTCTGCGCGAGGGTAAGCCAATTTCTGTGCAAATCCTTGTCGGGATACCAGCAGTCCTACCCAAGAGCGACCCCGCTCCGTAGCGCCTTCTGCGTAAAATCTGACACGGTCACGAGTGATTACACAGGTGACGAAAGAGAAGCTTTATTCTATGCTTGTGAAAGAGATTACCATTGCTCCAGTCCGTGGGTGTCTCCTTTCAGGAACTACTATCCCCACTTGCGTCACAAGTAGTTGACAGCGTCAAGCTTACAAGAATATGCCATCCTAGAGCCGTTTTGGCATATTGGTTGCCGTCCTCGGAAGTGAACACTCGCTTCCAAACCAGCGTTCCTAATGCGGTCAACGAGTCTGATTTAGCGCTAGGCATCGCCTAGAGCATTTTTAGCGAGTTTTGCCGCGAATTTCTCGGACTGGGGGCAACAACATTGACCGGTCAGACCATAAACGTATGCTTCGTAACCGAAGATTCAGGTTTGGCGGGCGCGATTGCCCGCGCCCTAGGACCCGGATTTGTGATGCGCACCGATGCGTTTCAACTGACCAGGCTCGGCGATCTGCACGAGTGGTGCGACGTGGTGTTGATGGACCTGCGCACAGCGAGCACCCATGGAGATTTCGGCCCTGCTTTTCGAGCAATGGATGCCGTTAATCACCTGCCTACCCATCCCCCGATCATCCTGCTATCGGACAGTGACAATCGCCAATTGCCGGACGGAGTGGCGGAACGTGGGGCCTACGATAGCGTCGGCAATCCGCCCAACATCGCGGAGCTGCGCCTCATACTCCGGCGCGCCGACGAATTTTACGCGGCCGAAAAGGAACTGGAGCAGCTGCGCTCGAAGGCGGCGGGAGCAAGCCGGCTGCACGAACTGATCGGCACCTCGTCCGCGATGCAGGAGCTATTCGCCCTTGCCCAAAAGATTGCTCCGTGTGATGTGAACGTGCTGATTACCGGAGAAACGGGCACAGGGAAAGAACTGTTGGCACGGGCGATTCATCAAATGAGCGGACGCAGCGCGCGTCCCCTGGTCGCTTTTTCCTGCGTAAATCTGCCGGAGACACTGATCGAGGACGAGCTGTTCGGCCACGAAAGAGGAGCCTTCACCGGAGCGGTGGCGAGCCGTCGCGGCCGGCTGGAAAGCGCCGATCAAGGAACATTGTTCCTCGACGAGATAGGGGATCTGGGTATCGGGCTTCAACCCAAATTACTTCGCGTGCTGCAACAGCGCAGCTTCGAGCGGCTGGGGAGCAACACACCGATCAACCTCAACATACGATTGATCTGCGCCACGAACCGGAATCTCACCGAAATGGTGCAAAAAGGAACCTTCCGGGAGGACCTTTACTACCGTCTGAACGTGGTGCAGATGCACCTTCCTCCCTTGCGGGAGCGGCGCGACGATATCCCTCTGCTGGCGCAGCACTTCCTGCAAATCTCCGCGGAACGATTTGGCAAAAAGGCGAACAGGTTCTCGCAATCGGCTCTGCGCGCGTTGGAGGAATCCAGATGGCCCGGAAACGTCCGCGAACTGGAAAATGCCGTCCAGCGCGCGGTGGTTCTCTCGGAGGGACAGGCGGTGGAATTATGGCATCTGCCCCCTTCGCTCAATAAGAGTTCGGATGATGCGCCGTTCAACGGATTGTATGAGCAGGAAGTTCGCCAGTTCAAACGGAGGCTCCTCTTGCGGACGCTTCGCGAGTGTGGCTGGCGCAAGGCCGAAAGCGCGCGTGTACTGGGCGTGGCCCGCGGCTATCTGCACCGGCTCATCAATCAGCTTGATATTCGCGAACCTGAAGAGGCGCTTCCAAACGCTGAGATACAGGAGAAGTATCCGCCCATGAGGCAGGCGGTCTAGTGTCCAGCGTGAGCAAATCCGATTTGGCCATGTCGATCAACGCGGACGTGGATGCCTGGCGACTACCCGTAGCTTGCCCGCCAGGAAAGGCGGAAGCCGCCAGCCCCTCCGACAGGGAGTCTCTTGGCTGGGCCACACGGCTGTTCCAATGGGTATTTTCGTTCCCGGCCATGATGGCAAGCCTGCTGGTGGGGGCCGTTTTCGCAGAAGGACGAGCATTCCACGTGGACCCAGACCTTTGGTGGCACGTTAAAGTCGGCGAGACGATTCTTGCGACTCACCATTGGCCTACCACCGATCCTTACTCATTTACGGTCGCGGGCCAGCCCTGGCTTGCCTATGAGTGGCTCGGCGAAGTGTTGCTGGGGGCTGTGTCCCGAATCGGGGGTGTTCGCGGCCTCGACCTGCTCTTGATCGTCCTGGGGAGCGCGATTGTGCTGGCCCTCTATGCCTTCACCACGATCCGCTCTGGAAACTCGAAGGCTGGATTTGTGGCGTCGGCGATCCTGCTGGTACTGGCCACCGCCTCGTTCTCCTTGCGTCCTCAGATGTTGGGCTATTTGTTCCTGATCCTCACGCTGATTGCGCTCGAGCGCTTTCGCCAGGGAAAACACCGGGCGATATGGTTCCTGCCAATCCTCATGCTCGCCTGGGTGAATGCGCACGGCTCGTGGATCATTGGAATGGGAACGATCTTTGTCTACTGGATGAGCGGACTGACGGAGTTTCAGATTGGTGGGATTGAGGGCCGCCGGTGGACCCCCAAGGAACGGCGTACAATTTCCTGCGTCTTCCTTCTTTCGCTGCTCGCGCTTCCCATCACGCCTTACGGCGTGCGCATCGCGGCGTCGCCGTTTGAATTTGCGTTCTCGCTCCCACTCAATGTGCGATACATCCAGGAATGGCAATCCATGCCGTTCACCATTCTCGGGGGCAAAATATTTCTGGCGTTGCTGCTAGGCATGATGCTGGCTCAAGTGATGTTCCGATTCACCTGGAGGGTGGAAGAATTCGCGCTGTTTCTTTTTGGCACGATGATGGCCTGCCTGCACATACGGTTTCTGCTGCTGTTTGTGCCCTTTTTCGCTCCGCTCTTGGTGACCCTGGTTGCGCGATGGACGCCCGCCTACAAACGATCTAAGGACAAGTTCCTGCTGAATGCCGCGATCATGGCCTGTATCGTGGCGGGCATGGCCCAC
Organism: Terriglobia bacterium; assembly: GCA_046704865.1. Lineage (GTDB taxonomy): Bacteria > Acidobacteriota > Terriglobia > UBA7540 > UBA7540 > SCRD01. The sequence continues at coordinate 874 of JBJKQZ010000060.1, read as the reverse complement.
TACTGGCCATCACTCACGGGGCTTCAGCAAAGTATCGCGGAGCAATTCCCCTCCGCTGCGGTCGAGTATTTGAACCACCACGCCGTGCCGCAGCCGATGTTCAACAATTACGGCTTCGGCGGTTATCTCGTATGGGCACGCGGGCCCGAGCACAAGGTGTTCATCGACGGCCGCGGCGATGTGTACGAACGCGGCGGGGTCTTTGCAGATTATCTTCATATTTCGCGCCTGCAGCCGGGCGCGCTGGATGTTCTCCGGATCTACGGAATACAGTCCTGCCTGGTTGCTCGTGACGAGCCCCTAGCGACACTCCTGTCTGCATCACCCGAATGGCGTCGAGTCTACATGGACAGCACAAGCGCCCTGTATATTCACACGCGGGACTTAGCCAAAGTAAAGCCGCCTTCCACAGCGAGCATTCCATCGACTCTGGCTGGAGGGAAATCAGGCAGTTGATGCGGAACTGACGTCATGAAAAGTGAACAACTCATGTTCTGGTCGTCACCAAATCAGTTAAGCGTACTGGAAGGTGTGTCTCCAAGTGGTGACATCTTCCTTCGGCCCTATGCTCTAACGGTTGAAAGGGACAGCAAATATTCTCGTAACTGACGTTTTACAGGGAACTTAATCTAATTCGGATATACGGGCAAGAGTGGCTTTTTAGATGCTGTGGAAAAACGGCGTGGCAATGTGTCCGTTGCCATCGACCGGTAACTCTTGAGAGGAAAAAGATATGAAAAATATTCTGATGCGGCTTTGGCAGGAAGACGAGGGCCAGGACGTCACGGAGTATGCGATGCTCTTGGTGTTGATCGCCTTGGCGGCAATAGTCGGGGTTAGGGGCGTCGCGAACGCCATCAGCAATATCTTCAAC